>CALDQK010001138.1 GCA_937911525.1 uncultured bacterium | reverse complement strand
AGCCACACCCGCCGCGTCAGCTGCCCGCGGTTCCCGGCGGCGTCCTGCGCCTCGAGGCGCAGCTCGTTCAGGCCGGCCGCCAGCGTGACCTCGGCCGCGAAGGTCTCGCCCCCGACGAAGCTCCCCAGCGCCTGGCCCTGCAGGCTCAGCTCGCAGGGCGAGGCGTCGTCGAGGCGGCCGGTGAGGCGCAGCTTGGGCGTCGCGAAGCAGGCGTCCTCGGCCAGCTCGAGCGAGAGCGCCGGGGCGCTGCGGTCGACCTGGAGCGTGCAGCGCTCGCGCTGCAGGAGCTCGCCCTCCCGGCGCAGCTCGACCTCGACCGAGCGGCGTCCGTCGCGCAGGGCCAGCTCGGAGCGAAAGCTCCCGTCCTCGGCCAGGGCCACCGGGTCACCGTCGATCCGCAGCTCGACCTCCCCGCCGGCCTCGACCTGGCCGGCCAGGATCGGCGCCGCGGTCCAGCCGCGCGGCTCCTGAACGCAGAGGCGGGCCTCGGGGGAGCGCCCGGCGCAGGCCCAGGCGAGCAGCCCCGCGGTGAGGGTCAGGGTCAGGGCCGCCGCGGCGAGGAAGGGGCGCGCGCCGTAGCGGGCGCGCAGGAGGGGCAGCCGCCAGAGGAGGGGCAGCCGGCCGCGGCCGGCGAACACCTCGTCCAGGGCGGCGGCGAAGGCGTTCGCGTCCGGGTAGCGCTGCTCGAGGTCGGGCTGGAGGGCGCGCGCGATCACGGCCTCCAGCGCCGGGGTCACGCTCGGCTCGAGCTCGCTGGCCGGGGTGTAGCGGCCGCGGGTCACGCGCTCGACCTGGTCGTGGAAGCTGTCGCCCCAGAAGGGGAGCTCGCCGGTCAGGGCCTGGTAGAGCACCACGCCCAGGGCCCACACGTCGGCGCGGGGGCCGACCTTGGTCAGCTGACCCTGGAGCTGCTCGGGCGCGGCGAAGGCGGCCGTGCCGAGGAAGGTCCCGCTGCGGGTCATGCGCGAGAGGCCGAGGTCGTCGGCGCGGGCCAGGCCGAAGTCGGTCACGCGCACGCGCCCGTCGCGATCGACGAGCAGGTTCTCGGGCTTCACGTCGCGGTGGACCACGCCGCGGGCGTGGGCGTAGCCGAGCGCGCGGGCGGCGTCGCGGATCGCGACCACCCGGTCGACGAGGTGCTGGCCCTCCCAGGTCTCGTCCAGGGTCTTGGCGCCGGGGACCAGCTCGTAGACAAGGAAGGGGAGGTGGCCGGACTGGCCCTGGTCGAGGAGCTTGACGATCCCGGGGTGGTCCAGGCTGGCGGCGATCCGGCCCTCGCGAGCCAGGCGAGCGTCGCGGCGCTTGTTGCCCGCGCGGACGACCTTGAGCGCGACCTGCTCGCCCGAGGGCGCGCGCGCCAGGAGCACGCTCCCCATCCCGCCGCGCCCGAGCAGCCCCAGCAGCTCGTAGCCGGCGAAGGAGCCGCCGGTGTGCAGCTTGGTCCGCTTGGGCTGGCCCTGCTTTGGCTCTTGGGGCTCCTTGACCACGGGCTCCTCGAGGACCTGCGTCCGGGGGCGCTGGGCCTGGGCCGGCGTGGAGCTGAGCAGCAGGTCGTCGACGAGGCGATCGGCGGCGGGGCCGAGGGAGCCGGCCAGGAGCTCGACGCTGCTGCCCGTCAGCGGCAGGGGCGCGGCGGCCATGAGTCCGTGGGGCGTGTCCTCGCTCTCGGCGGCCAGGCCGCTGAGGAAGGTCCGCAGGCTCTCGTCGAGGTCGCCCTCGGGCAGTCGCCAGGTTCGCTCCAGGATCATGGTCTCCCTTTCCTTCTCTTCCGGGAGACCCTGAGCGCACCCTCCAGGCCAGGCGTAAGTTCTTTCTTCTCAACGAGTGGTCCTTTCGGGAGCGCTCGCCTGAAAAGAGGTCGAAAGAGACGAAGGGACGAAACGAGCTTGCGCTGAACCGTATCGCGGCGGAGGTTAGGCCCGGTCTGCTCAGCACCTGAGACGGAGGAGGGCCCATGGCCGCAGGCGACCCGATCGAGGCGAACCTCTCGAGCAAGACCTACGTGGTCACGGGCTCGAACACGGGGATCGGCAAGGAGATCGCCCGCGGCCTGAACCGCCTCGGCGCGCGGGTGATCCTGGCCTGCCGCAACCAGACCAAGGCCGCCGCCGCCAAGGACGACATCGTCTCGAGCACCGGCAACGACGCGGTGGAGCTGATCGCCCTCGACCAGGGCGACCCGAGCTCGGTCAAGGCCTTCGCCGCCGAGGTCGCCCAGCGCCACGACCAGCTCGACGGCCTGGTCAACAACGCCGGCTGCTGGCTGACGACCTACGAGCTCGACCCCCAGGGGATCGAGCGGACCTTCACGGTCAACACGCTCGGCTATTGGCGCCTGACCAACGCGCTGGAGCCCCTCCTGATCGAGGGCGGCGGCGGGCGCGTGGTCAACGTGGCCAGCGAAATGGCCTACGGGCTCCAGGCCGACGACCTCGGCTACCAGCGCCGGCGCTGGTCGGGCCCCGCGGCCTACGCCCAGAGCAAGCAAGGCAACCGCATGCTGAGCTGGGTCCGCGCCGAGCGCCTGCGCGACAAGGGCGTCACGGTCAACGCGCTCCATCCCGGCGTAGTCTCGACCGAGATCGCCCGCAACGGGCGCGGGATCGTGGGCGGCGTCAGCCGGGTCTACTTCAAGGTGTTCGGCCTGACCCCGACCATGGGCGCCGACACCGCGCTGTGGCTGGCCGCCAGCCCCGAGGCCGAGGGCCACACGGGCAAGTTCTGGGTCAAGCGCCGCCAGAAGCGCCGCCGCTTCCACGACATGGAGCGCAACCGCGCCCTCTGGAAGCAGCTCGAGTCCCTCGGCTAGCTCCGTGCCCGACGAGGCTCGCCGCAGCTTCGAGACCCGCCCCGCCTCGGCCGAGGAGGAGGCCCAGGCCCTGCGCGCCCGCGTCCGCGCCGGCGAGCTGAGCGAGCGCGCCCTGCGCGTGGCCGCCTACTACGGCCACCCCGCCGCCGAGCTCGCCGCCCAGTCCAGCGCCGCCCCCGAGCCCCCGCCCGACCTGAGCCCCGAGGGCCAGGCCGCCTGGATCCGCCTCCACCAGACCCCGCTCCGCCTCGAGCTCACGGACGAGGAGCGGCGCCGGATCCACCTCGCCGACGCGAACGCGCGCCTGAGCGAGGCCCTGGCCGAGCCCAACGCCCGCTGGCCAAAGCTCGCGCTGCGAGCGTCGGTCCGGCGCCTCGCCGAGAGCGTGCTGGCGCGCGTGAAGGCGAGTCAGGGCGAGGGGAAGCTGCCGCGGGTCTCGACTGAGGAGCTGAACGCGGTGGGTGAGGTCTTCGCCGAGTCCCCCGCCAACGAGCGCGAGCGGGCGGTGGTGCGCTGCAGCCACACCCTGGCCGGCGACCCCTACGGCTTCTGGCGGCCCCAAGAGGTCGACGCCGCCGTCGTCCGCCGCGACGTGTGCCCTTGGTTGCTGGGCCTCGCCTGAGTCAACGCGTGGCTGGCAGCGCGAAGGTCGCGATCACCGGGCGGTGGTCGGAGAGCGTGCTGGAGATCACCTGCTCGCGGACGAGTCTCCAACCGCGCGGAGCGAGGACGTAGTCGAGACGTCGATCGGGGTCGCGCGCGGGGAAGCTCGGAGGCAGCTCAGCGGCGGGTGCCGCGAAGCGTTTGGAGCCCAAGAGTCGCTCCAACGTCGCGCTCTCCGGCCGCGCGTTGAAGTCACCCGCCAGGAGCACCGACCCCTCGGGGAGCCCCGCGACGAGCTGCTCCGCTTGTCGCAGGTTGTTCTGGGGATCGAAGGAGTCGAGGTGCAGCGACCCCACCGGCAGCCAGCGCCCTGCCACGAGCGCCTCGCACCACAGCGCGCGGCGGTTGTTCGCGGGCCACAGGAACGAGGCTCCACCGGAGAGCTGCTCGTTTCGCACGCCGCGCAGCGGCAAGCGCGAGAGCAGCGCGTTGCCACCCCGGATCGCGCAGCCAGGGACGCCGAAGTCGAACTGCTCGCCGAAGGCGCTCTGGTGCATACCCGTCGCGCGGGCCAGGTGCTCGACTTGATCCACCGGGCAGAGCGCGCACTCGACCACGACCTCGGAGAGGGCCACGAGGTGCGGGTCGTGCGCGCGGATCAGGGCCGCGATCTCGTCGAGTTGAGCGCGAACCTCCTCTGGCGAGCGCACGGAGCCTCCCCGGAACAGGTCCAGCTTCTGCAGGTTGAAGGCCAGCACGCGCAGCTCGCGCGACTCGACGGCTGGCGGCGAGGCGTGGACGCGCACCCACGGCTGCTTCCAGGTCGGCCAGGTCGCGTTGAGGACGAAGGCCAGGCAGCCGAGAGCAACCACGAACGCGACGGTCGCGCCGGCGCGTCGCCACCGGCGGCGACTTCGTTGGGCGAGCGGAGCCTCCATGCCCGAACCACACTGAAGAGGGCTCTGCGCGGCGCTCGCCTTCCCCCCGGGGGACATTGGGTTGCACGAGCTGCGACGAACCTTCCCCCCAGGGGACGCTCGGTCTCAGGCGCGAGACGAAACTTCCCCTCAGGGGACGCTCGGTCTCAGGCGCGAGACGAACCTTCCCCTCAGGGGACGCTCGGCCTCGGGTGCGAGACGACCTTGGCCTAGCAGCGAGTCCAGTCGAGCAAGGCGGCTTGCACCCTGGAGAGTGGCAACTCCGGACTTTCCCGCAGCCCTTCTCTGAATCCGGGCTCGCTCCGCCCGCGCCGGACTCGACGCAGGACCACTCCTCCGTGAATCTCTGTGCGCTCTGTGTTCTCTGTGGTATGAACTCGTCGGTGGGAGCGCCGCTCTCGCAGGCCTCCTACTCCTTGACCCGCGAGCCCCCGGTCACGACCTCGGTCCCGTCGCCCAGGCGGACCCAGCACTTCGTCCCGCCGTCGTAGTCCGGCGCCCGCAGCAGGAGCGTGGCCGGCTCGCCGCGCACGAGGCACGAGCGCTCGCTGACCGCGTCCTGGCCGGTCCAGGCGCGCACGAAGGGGTTCTCGCGCTTCTCGCGGGCCACCGTGCTCGGCTCGGTGTGGCCGGGGCGAATCACGGTCTCCTCGGGCAGCTCGAGCAGCACGTCGAGGATCGAGCTCTTGAGGTCCTCGATCGTGGTGTGGCCCGGCCCCGTGTTGCCGCCCACGCTCCCGGCGAAGAGCGTGTCGCCGGTGAACACCTCCTGCTCGTTCACGAGGAAGGCCAGCTGCCCGACGGTGTGCCCGGGAATGTGCAGCGCGCGGATCCGCAGCTTGCCGCTCTCGAGCTCGTCGCCGTCGCTCAGCTCGCGGTCGAGGAGGCCCGCGCCGAAGAGGTCGCGCTCGGCGCCGTGGCCGCACACCACGCAGCCGGTGGGCGCGTAGTCCTGGGTGTTGATCACGTGGTCGACGTGGTGGTGGGTGCACAGGGCGTGAGTGACCGTCACGCCGAGCTCCTCGATCCACTCCAGGACCGGCCCGCTCGGGGCGCCGGTGTCGATCAGGACCGCGTGGCCGCCCTCCTCGTCCGCGACGAGGTAGGTGTTGCTCAGCCAGCGCGGGTCCATGCTCTTGCGCACGATCACGAGCCGGCGTCCTCCCCGGGCTTGGTGCGCGGGTTGCGCTGCACGAACTCGCAGAAGCCGCGCAGCTGCTCGTCGAGGAGCTTGCTCACGAACTCGGTCTGGAGCTCGTCGTCCGCGCTCAGCTCCTCGTAGACCTTGGGCACGAAGGTCCGCATTGGATACACGAGGGCCTGGCGGTATTGATAGACGCCCTGCAGCTGCTCGACCGCGCGCAGGGCGCCCCAGGTTCCGGCCGAGAGGCCGACGAAGGAGCAAGGCATGCCGACCAGGCTGGTCGGGAAGGCGAGCATGTCGACGAAGTATTTCAGCGCGCCGGGGAAGGAGCCGTTGTATTCGGGCACCACGGTCAGCACGCCCGCGCAGCGGTCGATCGCGCCCTGCCAGGCGGCGAAGCTGGCCGGCTTTTCGGCGTAGCTCTCCGGCCGGTAGAGCTCGACGGGGAGGTCGACGAGGTCGAGGACCTCGACCTCCTGGCCCAGGGCCTCGAGCCGGCGTTGGCAGAGCCGCGCGACGCGGCTGGAGTTGCTCTGCGGACGGTTGGTCCCCGAGATCACGACCAGCATGAATCCTCCTCGGCGAGCGAGTCTAGCCGCTCTGCTTGCTGAGCTCGCTCCGCAGCGCAGCCAGGTCGGCGGGCCGCTCCTCGGGGTCGGTCTCGAGGCAGCATCGAACCAGCTCGGCCAGGGCCGGCTCGACCTCGTCCGGCAGCGCGCGCGGCGTGATCCGCTCGCCGGCCTTGAGCCGCTCGCGCCGGGAGTGGCGCGTCCCGTAGCTGAAGGGGAGCTGCCCCGAGAGCAGCCAGTGGAGCAGGGCGCCCGCGAGGAACACGAAGGAGCGCTCGTCGGAGTGACCCAGGAGCTGCTCGGGGGCGAGGAAGCCGCGGTTGGGCAGGTCGCGCGGGTAGTCGATCATGGCGCGCCCCTGGCGCGCCAAGGCCGCGCGCCACTGGCCGCGGGTGGTCCCGATCAGGCCCAGCTCGCCGTCCTCGGCGTCGACGAGGACCGTGGGCGGGCGCACGTCGGGCCAGAGCAGCTCGGCGCGGACCAGCTCGCCGAACACCTCGCACAGGCGGCCTGCCAGCTCGAGCGCGGCGGCCCGGCCGGGGTGGGCGCGCCGCCACTCGGGCAGGGGCACGCCGGGGACGTAGGCCAGCACGAAGCTCGGCGCCTGGTGGGGCAGGTCGGCGACCTCGAGCAGGCGGTCGCAGCGCAGGGCGGGGACGCGCGACTGGCGGTCGCAGAGGCCGACCGAGAAGGGGTGCACCAGCGGCTCGGCGCGCTCGGGCTGGACCTCGCGCACCACGCACAGCTCGCCCGCGCCGCCGCTGGCGATCCAGGTCCGCGCGCGGCGGCTGGGGCGGTCGGGGAACTCGGCCAGGCGGCGCACGTTCAGCTCGGGCAGGAGGGGGCGCCGCCCCAGGCCGGCCAGGAAGGAGGAGGGGACCTCGTCCTCGCCTTCGGCCCAGGTCGGGCCGGCGGGGGCCGGCTCGTCGGCGTCCTCGCTGGGGGGCGGCCCCTCGTGGAGCTCGCCGGCCAGGGCGCGCGGGCCCAGGCGCTGACCGACCTCGGCCCGCCAGCGCGGAATGGCCGACGCGCTCAGGGGCAGGTAGGGACCCGCGGCGGGGAACTCGAGCGTCGCGTCGCGCAGGGCGCGCAGGGCGAAGAAGCGGGCCAGCTCGGCGCGGTCGCTGCCGGGGCGCGGCTCGGGCAAGCCCGCCACGCTGAGCGGGCCGGGCGGGGTCTCGCCGCTCAGGTAGAGCTCGGCGGCCTTCAGGAAGGGCTCGAGCTCGATCGGGGCCTGCTCGCGGAACAAGAGCGAGCGGCCGATCTGGACCGTGGTCCCGGGCTCGAGCCAGCCGCGCTGGCGCACGTGGCCGTCGATGAAGGTCCCGTTGGTCGAGCCGAGGTCCGCGACCTGCAGCTCGCCCTCGGCCTCGCAGGAGAGGCGCAGGTGGAGGGCCGAGACCAGGCGGTCGGGCACGGTCAGCTCGAGGTCCTCGGCCCGCCCGGCCCGGATCGTGTCGCCCGGTCGACACGGGGGCAGGCAGCGGGTGTCCTCCAGGCTGACCAGGCGCAGGCCGAGCGGCCCTTGGGGCTCGTGGGCCGGCTGGAGCAGGAGCAGCTCGCGGGTGACGGCGGTCAGGACCGGGGCCCCCCAGGCGGCGACCCGGTCCAGCCAGGCGTAGAGCTCCGGCGTCGCCTCGGCGCGCCCCAGGCAGAGGCGGGCGGCCTCGTAGCCCAGGTCGGCCGCGAGGGCCAGGCGCTCGGCGGTGATCTCGCCCCGGCGCAGGCGCCCGCGCAGCAGCGCCGCCTCCGCCTCTGCGTCTCCGACCGCGGCGGCGCGAGCCAGCCCCTGTGCGTTCTCGTCGGCCATGCAGCCTTCGTTATCCACCCCAACTGGGCGTCGGGGCAAGTGGGCCCTGCTGATGGAAAGGGCAGGTTGGCAAGCCGGCCCCGGCTGAGGTAGCGTCCGCCGCCATGAAGCAGCCCGACCTGGATCGATTCGTGCGCGAGCGCCTCGAGCCGCGCGAGCTCCCCGCAGGCCTCAGCGAGGCCTGGCTGACCGAGCGAATGAAGGGGGTCGCCGGCTACTCGCTCCGCCTGGCGCGGACGCTCCACTCCGAGCGCAGCCCCTACCAGCAGATCGACCTCTACGAGGCGGCCCACCACGGCAAGGTGCTCGTCCTCGACGGCTGCCTGATGATGACCGAGCTCGACGAGTTCATTTATCACGAGATGCTCGCCCACGTGGCGGCCCAGACCGTCGGGGGCCCCAAGCGGGCGGTCGTGGTCGGCGGCGGGGACGGCGGCGCGGTGCGCGAGCTGCTCAAGCACCCGACCCTCGAGCACGTGACCCTGGCCGAGATCGACGAGCGGGTCGTCCGCCTCTGCCAGGAGCACTTCCCCGACGTGGCCTGCGGGCTCGAAGACGAGCGGACCTCGCTCCACTTCGGCGACGGGGCGGCCTACCTCGAGGCGCAGCCCGAGTCCTCCCTGGACGTGGTCCTCGTCGACAGCACCGACCCGGTCGGGCCCGCCGAGGCGCTCGTGACCGAGGGCTTCTACCGCCAGATCGCGCGCTCCCTCGCGCCGGGCGGCGTGCTGGTCGCGCAGACCCAGTCGCCCTTCTACTTCCCGGGCGAGACGGTCCAGATCCACGCCACGCTCCAGCAGGTGTTCCGCTACACGACCATGTTCTGGGCGGTCGTGCCGGCCTACCTCGGCTTCCTGTGGACCTTCTGCTGCTGCAGCCAGGAGCGCGACCCCCTCGCCGCCCTGGGCGGCCTGCCCGAGGGGCTGCACAAGACGCTCGGCACGCGCTACTACTCGACCGAGATGCACCGCGGCTCCTTCGCGCTCCCGCCCTTCATTCAGGCCTGCCTGCCCGAGGGGCACTGCCAGCGCGCGATCTAGTGGAGCCGCGCCAGGTCGGCAAGCTGGTGTGGGTCGCGCTCCTGCTGGGGCTCTGCCTGCAGCGCTTCTTGGCCGAGCGCGGCGCGCCGCGGGACGAGGCCAGCGAGCCCCTCGGCGCGCTGGGCGTCCTGGCGCGCCTGGCCGCGCTGAGCGGGTTGGTGGTCGCGCCGGGGATCTACCTGGCGAGCGACGCGCTGGCGCCCTTCGACTGGCCGGTCGCCGCCTGGAAGCTGTGGTTCGGCCTCGGCGCCGGCCTGGCGGCGAGCCTGCTGGTCCTGCACTCCTACCGGACCCTGGCCAAGGCCCGCGGCGAGGAGGGTCAGGCCCTCGTCACGAGCGGGCCCTACGCCCACGTGCGCCACCCCGTCGCCTCGGGCTGGCTGCTGTGGGGCGTCGCCCAGGCCTTGCTCCTGCCCAACGACGTGGCCGGCCCCGCCGGGCTGGGCGGGCTGGTGATCTACCTGCTGGTCGAGATCCCGCGCGAGGAGCGGCGCCTCTTCGCCCGCTACGGGGACGACTACGCGCGCTACTGGCGGCGCACCGGCGCGCTCTGGCCGGGCAAGCCGAAGCGGTAGAGCCCGCCCCCCCGCAGCGCGAGGTAGGCGCTGCGCCCGTCCGGTGAGAGGAAGAGCTCGTCCGGGCTGGCGTCGCCGGGCGGCGCCGAGTCCAGCCGGCGCGCCGGCGCGGCGGCGAGGGCCCTCAGGGTCCCGTCGAGGTTCCACACGGCCAGCCGCTCTCCCCCCAGCG
>CALDQK010001137.1 GCA_937911525.1 uncultured bacterium | reverse complement strand
CCTTGACCGGGCGCAGCGCCGCGCGGGCGCTCCGGCGCCGCCCTCGGGCGGGTCAACCAGCTCCCGCCGCGCCGACGCGCGCTCCTGCTGGGCGGGCTGACGCCCTTCCTCCCCTGCGGCTGGCTCTACCTCTTCGCGCTGACCGCGGCCGGGAGCGGCAGCGCGCCCGCCGGCGCGCTGGTGATGCTCGCCTTCGGCCTGGGGAACACCCCGATCCTGCTCGGGCTGGGCCTGGGGCTGCGCGGCCTGCTCGGCCGCTTCCAGGGCAAGCTGCAGGTCGCGAGCGCCGTGCTCCTGATCGTGGTCGGCGGGCTCTTGATCGTGAACCGCAGCCGGGCCATGCCCCACCTCCCCGACGCGAGCGCCCTGCGCGCCGCGGCCCAGGGCGAGGGTCAGCCGACCGAGGTCGACTCGGCAACCCAGGCCGCGCCCCTCACGACCAGCGTCCCCAGCGCCGCCAGCCAGGAGCAGCTCCCCTGCTGCGCCCACAAGCAGAAGCAGAAGCAGACCGCCGGTGAGTAGGGCCTGCGACCACTGCGGCCTGCCGGTCCCGCCGGCGCTGCTGCCCGCCGAGGACGAGCCGGCCTACTGCTGCAATGGCTGCGCGGCCGTCGCCGCCTTCCTGAGCAGCAACGGCCTGACCGGCTACTACCGGGTCAAGCAGGCCAGCGCGAGCGAGGCCGCCCCCGCCCAGACCACGGGCCGCAGCTACGACGAGCTGGACGACCCGGCCTTCGCCGAGCGCTACGTGCGCCGCGAGGGCGAGGAGGGCGCGCTGGCGAGCGTGGAGCTCTACCTGGAGGGCGTCCACTGCGCGGCCTGCGTGTGGCTGGTCGAGAAGCTGCCGCGCCTGCTCCCGGGCGTGATCGAGGCTCGCCTCGAGCTCTCGCGCGGGATCGCGCGCGTGACCTACGCGCCCCAGCAGGTCCAGCTCTCGGCCGTGGCCCGCGCGATCGACGGGCTGGGCTACCCGGTCCACCCCTTCCGCGGCGCGAGCCTGGCCGAGCGCCGGCGCAGCGAGGACCGGGCCGCCCTGACCCGGCTCGCGATCGCGGGCGCCCTGGCGGGCAACGTGATGCTCGTCTCCTTCGCCACCTACGGGGGGATCCTGCACGGGATCGAGGGCGACTTCGCGGCCCTGTTCCGCTGGCTGGCGTTGGCCCTCACCGTCCCGGCCGTGTTCGGCCCTGGGCGCGTGTTCCTGCGCGGCGCCTGGGCCTCGCTCACGACCCGCACTCCCCACGTCGACCTCCCCGTCGCCGTGGCCCTCCTGGTCGGCCTGATCGGCGGCGCGCTGAACACGCTCCGCGGCGCCGGCGAGGTCTACTTCGACACCGTCTCGGTGCTCGTGTTCCTGCTCCTGGCGGGTCGCTGGCTGCAGCAGCGGCAGCGGCGCCAGGCGGCGGACGCGGCCGAGCTGCTGGCCTCGCTCGCGCCCTCCTCCGCGCGTCGGGTCACGAGCGAAGGCGAGCAGGAGCTGACCCGCGAGGTCCCGCTCGAGGTCCTGGCCGCCGGCGACGTGGTCGAGGTCCGCGCCGGCGAGAGGATCCCCGCCGACGGCGAGGTCGTCTCCGGTCGCTCCCGCGTCGACGCGGCCCTCTTGACCGGCGAGTCGCGCCCCGTCCCGGTCGAGGTCGGCGAGCGCGTGCACGCGGGCACCGTCAACCGCAGCGCCCCGCTGCGGGTGCGCGTCGAGACCACCGGCGAGGAGACCCGCGTCGGGACCCTCCTGCGCCAGGTCGCCGAGCAGAGCCAGCGCAAGGCGCCGGTCGTGGCCTGGGCCAACCGGGTCGCCGGGGTGTTCGTGAGCGCGGTCCTGGTCCTGGCGGTGGTGACCTTCGCGCTCTGGCAGGCCCGCGACCCGCTCCTGGCGCTCGACCACGCCGTCGCGCTCCTGATCGTGACCTGCCCCTGCGCCCTCGGCCTGGCGACGCCCCTGGCGATCCACGCCGCCCTCGGCCGCGCGGCCCGCCTGGGCGCGATCGTGAAGGGCGGCGACGTGCTCCAGCGCCTGGCCGGCAGCGGCGGCACGCTGGGCATGACCGGCGCGGCCCCCAGCGACCGGCGGGTGTTCCTCGACAAGACCGGCACCCTCAGCGAGGGCCGCCACCGGCTCGAGACCTGGGAGGTCGCCGCCGGCGTGGACCTGCCCGCCCTCGAGGCCGCCCTGCTCGGCCTCGAGAACGCGAGCAACCACCCGGTCGCCGAGGCCTTCCGCGCGCACCTCGCGCCGCTGCACACGCCCACGCCCCTCGAGGGCGAGGTCAGCGAGCTCCCGGGCGGCGGCCTCGCGGCCACCCTCGGCGGGCGGCTGCTGCGCGCCGGCTCCCCCGAGGCGCTCCGCCGCGCCGGGCTCGAGCCCGACGCCCAGCAACGAGCGACCCTCGCCGCTCTGCTCGCCCGCGCCCAGACCCCGGTCCTGATCGGCTGGGGCGAGCGCTGCGTCGCGGTGGCCGGCCTGGGTGACCCGCTCCGGGCGGGCGCGCGCGAGGCCCTCGACGCCCTCCGCGAGGCGGGCTTCCGGCCCACGATCCTCTCGGGGGACCACCCCGAGGTCGTGGCCGCCGCCGCCGCGGAGCTCGAGATCCCAGACGCCCACGGCGGCCTCTCGCCGGAGGACAAGCTGGCCTGGGTCGAGCGCGCGCGCGCCGAGGGCGCGCAGGTGATCATGGTCGGCGACGGGGTCAACGACGCGGCCGCGCTGGCCGCCGCCGACGTCGGGATCGGCGTCCACGGCGGCTCCGAGGCGACCCTCGCCGCGGCCGACGTGTTCCTCTCTCGCCCCGGGATCGCGCCCCTGGCCGAGCTCGTGGACCTCAGCCACGACACGCTGGGGCGGATCCGGCTCAGCCTGCTGCTCTCGCTCGGCTACAACGTGACGGCCGCGATCCTGGCCATGGCCGGGGTGATCAACCCGCTGGTGGCCGCGGTGCTGATGCCGCTCTCGTCGCTGACCGTGATCGCCAACAGCTACCGCGCCGGCAGAGCCCGCAGGCCGGTCACGAGCGAGCGCGAGGCGCCCCTCCCCGCGCCCGCGTCCGGGGCCCTCGTCGCGGCCTGAGGGACACGGGGCCGGAGGCGGGAGGCGGAGGCCGGAGGCGGGGCCGGGGCCGGAGCCGGAGCCGGGGCCGGAGGCGGGGCCGGAGCCGGGGCCGGGGCCGGAGCCGGAGCCGGAGCCGGGGCCTGGTCGCTGGTCCGGACTCGGGCCTCGGACTCGGGCCTCGGACTCGGGCCTCGGACCTCGGACTCGGACTCGGACTCGGGCCTCGGACCTCGGACCTCGGACCTCGGGCCTCGGACCTCGGACCTCGGACTCGGACTCGGGCCTCGGACTCGGGCCTCGGACTCGGGCCTCGGACTCGGGCCTCGGACCTCGGACCTCGGGCCTCGGACCTCGGACTCGGGCCTCGGCCTCGGAGTCGGACTCGGACTCGGACTCGGGCCTCGGGCCTCGGACTCGGACTCGGACCTCGGACTCGGGCCTCGGACTCGGGCCTCGGACTCGGGCTCGGACTCGGGCCTCGGACTCGGGCCTCGGAGTCGGACTCGGGCTTCGGACTCGGACTCGGACTCGGACTTCGGGTCTCGGACTCGGGCCTCGGAGTCGGACCTCGGAATCGGACTCCTGTGTGGTCGCGTGAGTGCCCGCTCGCCGCCCTCTCCCTCCAGCTTAGCCGAGGCAACCAACAACCGAGCCTGCACGAGAGGAGACCGGGCCGCACGAATCGCGAGGCTCGGTTGTCGGTCACCTCGGCTGCGCCTGCGGGAGAGGCCGGCTCCGCTTCGGGGGTCGGAGTGGGCTGGGCCTCCTGAAGGAGAATGTCTCGTGAACAACTTGTCGAGGTTTCAGGCGTATCGAGTCGCGGTGGAAATGGTCGCGGCGCTCCGGCCCGTGGTGGAGCGGGTGGAGCGGCGGGATCGCTCCATGGGAGACCAAATGCGACGGGCCGCCAACTCGGTGGTCCTCAATCTGGCCGAGGGCAACTTCAAGGTCGGAAAGGGGAAGCGGAAGTTCTTCTGCGACGCCGCCGCCAGCGCGGCCGAAGTCGAAGCCACCCTCGAGCTGACCAAGGTCTGGGACTACGCGAAGCCCGAGGAGACCGCAGACACCCTCGAGCTCCTCGATCGGGTCCAGGCCATGATCTACCGACTGACCCACTGACCCTCAAAGGGCAAATCGCCCAACCGGTCACTGACTGGTTGGGCGATAGCCGATTGAGCGTTCGAGGCCGGCTTTGGCTCACCACCAGTCAAAGTAGCAGCGGAAACAGACAGCCAACTGGTGACTCTCGATCACCCGTAGCTCCCCCGCTGCGCTGCAGCGGGGGCATTCACCCTCCACGAGCTGACCGTCTTGCGGCTGCTCGCGCTGAGCGAGCAAGGGAACTGAGCGCTCCCGTAGCTCGGGGAGGACGGCCGCGTGGCGACTGTCGCGTCGGTCGGGGACCTGTTCCTCGAAGCTCGTCAACTCGTCAGGGGTCGTCAGAGTCACGGCCAAGGACTCAACGGCTCCACGGAGATCCGCGAAGCCCACTCGCGTGCCGAAGTCGAGTCGGTCGTAGGGTGGACGTAGGTAGAGACAAGCGTCCACGTAGTGCTCGGGGAGTTCGCGATCTCCTGAGGCAGCGAACTCGTATTCATAGGCCCTCATGGCGTCCGCATAGGGCTCTTCCCTCACCGCCGACCATGGATAGGGGCTGAGGTCGCAGAGCTCCAGTCGTTCTCCCAAGGTCGGGCGGAACAGGAGGTAGGCGACGGCTTGGGGCGCCATGAGGCGCAATCGAGTGAGGAGGGTGCTGCGCGGGGCGATCGGGAGTTGGCGCCAAGGCCCATTGGTGCCCGCGACCGGAAGGGCAGCGCTCTCGTCCCCCTCCACGAATCGCTCCAGCGTCCCCCAGAGGGCCGCGCGCCATGGCGTGGGGAAGGCCGCGAGCATCGCAATGACGTGCGGAGCCACGGCGAAGCCGACCGGCGAGGTCGCCGAGCGCCCTGGGTTGCTGGGGACTGGTGCCTCAGGGAGCGGGCGCTTCAGGATCCGCGCGACGAGACGCCTCGCCAGCCATGGTGAGTCGGGCTCGGCTCCGAGACAGCGCAGAGCGCGAGCGCAGCTCCCAGTGACTTCGAGCACGCCGCAGGCCCTGCGACGCTCCGTGGGAGCAAGGTGAACCGCCGCCGCGCTCTCGAAGAGGCTATAGAGCGCCGGCCACTCTTCTCCGCTCCGGACCTCGCCCCGGACCTCCCCGAGGACGGCCAGCGCTTGCTCGACCCGACCGCCGGCGAGGTGGTCCAGGCCGACTCTGAGCTCGTCGCCCCTTCGGCCAAAGGCCGGGAGCAGCCGCTCGACGCAGTCACGCGCCAGGCCCTCGAGCAGAGCGCGGTCTCCAACACTGGCGACCCTCCCAGGTCCGGTGCGAAAACCGCCGCGCACGACCTTGCGCAAGCGCTCCTTCATGTCGCAGTCGGACTCGGGGGTTCCTACGACGGCGCGGCTGGCTTCGTCCCCGAGGTAGGCCGCGACATGCAGCGCCTCCTCGCTGAGTTCGCCGCCCCGGAGCCGCGCCGCCAAGCGTTCTGCTTCCGCGCCTGGGTCCAGGGGCGCGCTTCGCTCGGCCTTTCGCGATCGCTCGTCCATACCTGTCCTCAGTCGCCAGGCTACCCAGCCTCCCTTCTTGGCGTCCTGCGGGTAGGCTCAATGAACCGCTGCCTCTTCCCTCCGAGGACGAGTGACCCCGACTCCCACCCCTGCCCCCGACGACCTGGAGCGGGTCTACGAGCGTCCGCGTCCCGCCTGGACGATCGCGTTCCTGATCGGAATGCTGGCGCTCTACATGGTGACCTACATCCTGGTGGTCACCTACGGAGACCAGCTGGCCTACCCGCTCGGGGGTCGTCCGCAGCCCTTCCCAGCCATCCCGATCCCCGTCCCCGCGACGCCCCCTCCGCCGCCGCCGCCGATCGACCCGGCGCTGATCAAGCGCACGCTGGCCGTGATCCCGATCGTGTTCTATCTGGGCGGCTACTTCGGCGGGCTGGAGCTCTTTCGGCGTCGCTACGGGCGCGCGGAGTTCCGCGGGCACCGCGCGACCTTCCACCTCGCGCTGACCCTCGGAGAGGCCTCCGTCCAGACGCGCGACCTGCGCGAGGTGAAGCGTCGCCGGGTCACGCCCGCCGGCGTGCTGCTCACCTGGGCCGGGCCCTGGTGGGGGACGCGCCAGACCTTCCTCGTGCCTGCCAGCAGCGAGGAGGAGCTCGCCGAGGTGATCGCCTACCTCGACGAGCAGCAGCTCGACCGGCTGGCGCAGGAGGAGCGAGCGCCGAGCGAGTAGGTAGGCCCCTGCCTACTCCTTCAGCTCGACCTCGGCCTCGATCCGGCCGGCCTTGAGCGAGTCGTAGCGGAAGCGGAGCTTGCCCTCGCCGGCGACGAGGAACATCAGCGTGCGCTGGCGCTTGCTGGGGACGCCGGGGACCTCGAGGCGCTCGGGGCGGTGGCGCTGGAGCTGGACCTCGTCGCGCAGGACGTCGCTCACGACGCCGCTCGCGATCACCTTGGCGCCGCTCAGCGTGGCCAGGTCCAGGCGGTGGATCTTGTTCTGGCGCGCGACGGCGCTGACCGAGGGGATCGCGCGCTCGTTCTGGAGCGTGACGTCGACCCGCCACAGGCCCTGACCCTGGGCGCGGACCTTGGTCCCGACCAGCTTCAGCTTGGGCAGCTGGCGGGCGTGGTAGAGCACGAAGGCCGCGTTGCGGTGGCACTCGCTCTCGAGCAGCCAGCCCTCGGGGACGCGGCCCACGTCGTGGCGGTAGCCGCCCACGAGCACCTCGCCGTATTGCGGGTGCTGGCGCTTGGTCCAGGGCACGAACTGGCGCCCCAGCGTGAGCAGGTCGTTGAACTTCATCCGCTCCGCCGAGCTGCTCTTCTCGTCGCCGTCGAGGTCGGTCGGGGGCGAGTAGAGCTCGTTGGTGAAGGCGATCGCGCCGTGGATCATGTAGAGGTGATCCACCGTCGTGGCGTGCGCGCGGTAGAGGTCCTTCCAGATCACCATGCTGCGGTAGCCCGGGAGGAGGCGCTCGCCCTCCTTGGCGATCTGGTCGTAGACCGCCACGTCCTCGCGCGGGTAGCGGGGGACGTGCTTGCTCCCCGGGCCGCGCAGGATCATGCGGCCCGCGTTGTGGAAGCTCTGGCCGCCCGCGATGTTGGGCTTGCTCAGCAGCCACTTGGCGATCGCGCGCGTCTCGGGGATCTGGAGCGGGTAGTCGCTCGCGCCGCCCTGGATGTAGCGCGGCTGGAAGTCGTAGCCCCAGGTCCGGTTGGGGTCGACGTAGCCGAGCGCGTCCTCGTTGACGCGCCCGTCGCCGTCGTTGTCGACGCCCTCCCAGCCGAGCAGGCGCAGGTCGCCCTGCTCCTCGCCCTCGACGTGGCGGATCAGGCGCGGGTCCTGGGGGTCGAAGAGGAAGCGCCCCTCGCCCTTGGGCACGCGCTTGACCATGCGCGTAATGATCCCGTTCCCGTCGAGGTCGTCGTAGCCGTCCTCGTCGGCGAGGCCGTCGCGGTCGTCGTCGCGCGGGGCCACGACCGTGCGCGGGAAGTGCGGCGTGGCCGGCTGGCTGAACCAGCGCGCGCGTCCGTCGGGGTTCACGATCGGAATGAAATAGAACACCGAGCGGTCGAGCAGCTCGGTCACGCGCTCCAGCTTGCCGTAGCGGGTCAGGAGGAAGTCGAGCAGGTAGAGCGCCGTCTCGCTGCCCTGGACCTCGTTGGCGTGAATGTTGGCGTCGACGTAGAAGCCCGGCTTGCGCAGCTCCTCGCCCTGGGGGTTGGTGAGCGTCAGCAGCCACAGGGGCCGCCCCTCGCCGCTCTTGCCGATCGTCTCCAAGCGCACCCACTCGGGGTAGGCGCGCGCGTAGCCCGCCAGGATCTCGCCGATCTCCTCCACGTCGTAGAGGCGGTTGAAGCGCGGGCGGGGCGGCTCGGCCTGCGCGCGCAGGGGCTCGCCCGCGCTGGCGAGGCTCAGGCAGCCGAGCTGCGCGGCGAAGAAGGCGAGGGCAGTGAGTTGAACGCGCATGACTACTCCTGCTCCAGGCGGAGGGTCTTGCTCGCCCCGCCGGCCTGCTCGCTGGTGACGCGGACCGTGACCCGCGCGCCGGGTGGCCCGCGCAGGAGCCAGGTCCCGCGCAGGGTCTCCTGGCCCGGTTCGAGGGACTCCTTCGCCTTCCAGCGCTTGCCGGTCACGAGGTGCACGCCCTGGCTCAGCTCGAGCTCGAGGCGGACGGGCCGGCGCACGCGCGCCAGCTGCGCCAGGCCCGTGTGGCTCGGCAAGCGGCCCGCGTTGCCCGCCACGACCTCGAGGCGGTAGACGCCCTCGGCGCCGGCGTGCAGCGCGCTGAGCTTGACCTGACGCAGCTCGAGGCGAGCCAGGCGCTGGGCGGCCTCGAGCACGAAGCTGGTGTGGGCCGCCAGGGCCTCGGCGGCGTCGTCCTGCGGGGGGAGCTGCGCCGCCCAGGGCGCGAGGCCGCCGGCCTCGGCCTGCTCGCCCGGGAGCTCGACCCGGGTCCAGGTCGTGATCGCGGCAGGCTGGTGGGCGGTCCAGAACGCGTGCTCCAGGCGAGCCTGCGCGCGGGCCTTGCCGGCCGGGGTCTTGGCGAAGGCCGCGTAGGGAGCCAGGTCCTTGGCGAGCGTCGCGGTGCTCAGCCGACCGGCCTCGAGCGAGGCGCGCAGCTGCTCGACCTCGCCCGGCGCGCCGAGGGCGTCGAGCAGGCCCTCGAGGTCCTCGGCCGGGCGCGCGAGGACGCCCGCGGCGTCGAGCTTGGCCAGCTCGCCCAGCCCCAGCGGCTTGCCCTTGGGCTTCATCTCGTGGACCGGGACCTCCCACACGTCGAGCTCGAGGGTCAGCGCGCCGAACTGGAAGTAGAGCCAGGCCGAGAGGCTGCCCCCCGCGAAGTCGCCCGCCGCGCTCCGCTCGAGCGACTGCTCGCGCGCCTCGAGCAGCGCGCGGTAGCGGCGCGCCAGGGCGTCGAGCGAGGCGCGGTCCTCCTGGGTCCACTGCTTGGCGGCCTGGTCGGGCGGGCGCTTGCCCGCGCTGGGCGGCTTCAGGAGCGAGTTCCGCTCGCCGAACACGACCGCCAGGGCCACGTTGCGGCGCGCCAGCAGGAAGTCCATCAGCGCCTTGACCTCGGGCGCGGCGCTGGCCCAGGGTCCGGCCTCGGGGCTCGGGTAGGGGAAGGCGTGCGGGAAGCCGCGGTCGACGTGGATCCCGCTCTGGGGGTCCTCGTTGAAGCGCCCGTCCCCGTCGTCGTCGCGCCCTTCGCGCTCCAGCCGGTAGCGGCCCTGCTCGCCCAGCGCTGCGGCGGCCCGGACGAGGAGCCGCGGGTCGCGCGGATCAGCCACCCACTCGCCGCTCTCGTCCTCGATCCGCAGCCAGGCCACGCGCCCGTCGCCGTCGAGGTCCTCGGGGCCGTCCTCGCCGACCAGGCCGTCGCGGTCGTGGTCGAGCTTGCTCGCGTTGCCGCGCCGGTCCCAGCGGGCCGGCGAGAGGAGCGCGTCGTGGGCGTCGGGGTTGACCACCGGCACCACGTAGAAGGTGACCTGGCCGAGGAGCGCCGCGCGGCGTGGGTCGGGCCCCTCGTCCTTCAGCAGCTCGCCGAGCAGGTCGAGGGCGGCC
>CALDQK010001136.1 GCA_937911525.1 uncultured bacterium | reverse complement strand
CGCCGACGAGCCGCTTCTCCGCGAAACTCTGCGTTCTCTGCGTCTCCGCGGTGAACCGCCACGCGCGACCCGCCCGGAACCGCGAAACCCCAGACTAGCGCTGCTGAGCGTAGGCCTGGAAGGCCGCCTGCACGTCGGCGGGCAAGGGGCTGAGCGTGCCGAGCGCGCTCCACGCTGCCTCGCGGACCGCCGCCGGGGCGCGCTCGTCGCCGAGGGCCTCGGCGAGGGTGCGCTGGATCTGGGGGGTGCGGGCCCGGGCCACGCCGAGGGCCAGGGCGCAGGTGGCGCGGACCTCGAGCGAGGGGTCGCTCTGGAAGTGGCGCAGGAGCGGCTCGAGGTCGGCCGGACCGCGCTGCCACTCGGCCAGGCGCAGGGCGGCGCCCTGGCGGGCCTGCCAGGTCTCGTCCCGCTCGAGGGTCCGGGTCAGGGCCGCCACGACCTCGCCGGCCTCCGCGGGCGAGGAGCCGCGCACGGGCGGCAGGGCCTCGATCGCGAGGCGGCGCAGCTCGGGCTCGCCGACCTCGCGCTCGAGGGCCCGCAGCGCGACCGCGCGGGCCTGGGGGGCGTCGAGGCCGTCGAGGACGCGCAGGCCAGCGGCGCGCTGCTGGGGGAGGGCGGCCTGCTCGGCCAGCTGGAGCGCCGACGCCTCGACCCGGGGGTCGCCGACGTAGGCCAGGAGGGTCGAGAGCACGACGAGCTGGTTGGTGTCCTCGATCGTCGGCAGCTGGCGGAGGGCCTCGCCGAGGAGGGCCGAGTCCTGCTGGAGCATGGCGCCCAGGATCACGGTCGCGGCCCGCGCGGTCTGAGCGGCCTCGGCGTCCTCGGGGTTCTCGAGGGCGGCCGCGACCACACCGAACACGCGCTCGAGGACGACCGGCGGCGGCGGAGTGTTCTCGTCGCCCTCCCAGCCGATCGAGGCCGCGCTCAGCGTCGCCTGCCCCTGCTGAGGCGGCGCCACGACGAGGTCGTCGACCCGGGCCGGGCCGACCCGAGCCCCGGCCTGGGCCGGAGCGGGCGCGCCGGGCTGGGTCTCGAGCTGGCGTTGGGGGGCCCGAGCAGGGGCCGAGCTCGCGAGGGCGCGCTCCGCGGCGGGCGCGGCCGCGGGCTCGTCGACGCTGAGGCGGCCGACGAAGAAGGCCAGGCCACCCACGGCAGCGAGGCCGGCGGCGAGGGACAGGTTGCGGAGGTGCGACTGGTTCATGGGTGAGTCCTTCCTGGGCGGGCGCCCCGGCGCCGCGCGGGCGCCGGGGCCGAGCGGGCGTGCTTAGAGTCCGAAGCCGAATCCACCCAGCGGGCTCTTGCCCCCGCCGAGGACGTTTCCGAGGAGGCCGCCGAGGCCGCCGCTGCTCTTGCCGCCCAGGAGGCCGCCCGCGCTCTTGCCGACGTTGCCCAGCAGGCCGCCGCTGCTGCTCGTGTTGCCGCCGAAGAGGTTGCCGAGGTTGCCCAGCAGGCCGCCGCCGCTGCTCTTGTTGCCGCCGAAGAGGTTGCCCAGGCTGCCCAAGAGGCCGCCGCTGCTGCCGCCGCTGCTGCCGCCGCCGAAGAGGTTGCCCAGGCTGCCCAAGAGGCCGCCGCTGGGGCCGCCGCTGCTGCCGAAGAGGTTCCCGATCGTCTTGCCGACGTTGCCCAGCAGGCCGCCGCTGCTGCCGCCGCTGCTGCCGCCGCCGAAGAGGTTCCCGATCGTCTTGCCGACGTTGCCCAGCAGGCCGCCGCTGCTGCCGCCGAGGAGGTTGCCGAGGATTCCGCCCAGGCCGCTCTTGCTGGTGCTCGACGAGCCGCCGAGGCCGCCCAGGAGCTTGCCGACGTTGCCCAGGATCCCGCCCAGGCCGCCCGTGTTGGAGGAGCCCGCGTTGCCGAGCAGGCCGCCCAGGCTGTTGCTGCCCGCGCTCGAGCCGCCGAGGCCGCCGAGGAGCTTGCCAATGTTGCCCAGGATCCCGCCGCTGCTCGAGCTGCTGCCGGCGCTGCCCGGCAAAGCGCCCAGGATCGAGCCGACGCCGCTGAGGATCTTGCCCAGGACGTTGCTGCCCCCCGACGAGGAGCCGCTGGCCGGGGTGGCCGCGGGGGCGCTAGCCGCGGGGGCGCTGGCCGCGGGGGCGCTGGGGACGGCGGCCGGCTGGCTGGCCGTCGCCGCAGGAGCCGGCGCGGCGGCCGGCTGAGGCGTGATCACCGCCGAGAGGGGTCGAGCCGGCAGGTTCAGGTTCTGAGCCTGCTGGGGGGTGAAGAGCCCGATCGGGAGCGACTGGGCGAATGCAGGGGTACCCACGAGCGCCAGCCCGAGGGCCAGCCAGAGAATGCGTTGCATGGAGAGCTTCCTTCCTTCTTCCGCGGTCCCAGAGCGCAAGCCGGGGCCCGGCGGGAGGCAGCCCTCCGCAGGTCGCGTTGCGAAAGCAGGAGTTACGAAGAATCGTCCGAGCCGGACGCCCCGTCTGGGGTGGGCTCAGCTGCGCTCCGCGCCGGCGGCACGATGGCCGGCCTCGCTGGCGCCAGCTGGCCTCAGGGCGCCTCGCTCAGGTGGAGCGGCGCAGGGCGATCCGGTTCTGCCCGCCCTCGTAGGTGTTCTCGATCCGGTCGAAGAGGACCGCGAGCATGGGCAGGCCCAGCCCGCTCCCGTCGAGGTCGGCCAGGGGGTCGCGCTGGGCGGCGCGCTCGAGGGCCGCCTCGAGGTCGAAGCGCGGCCCCTGGCTCTCGACGAGGAGGGCCAGCTCGCCCGCGCCTTGCTCCAGGCGGACCGTGACCACGCCGTCCTCGTCCTCGCGCAGCTCGTGCTCGACCACGTTGGCGACCAGCTCGGCCAGGCCGAGGGCCAGGTCGTGGGCCGTGGCGCCGTCCACGCCCAGAGCCCGGGTCGCCACGTCGAGCAGCTCGTTGAGCACCGGGATCGAGCTGAGCGTCGCGCCCGTGCGCAGCTCCAGGAAGGTGATCGCCGTCACTTCAGCGCTCCTCTCACTTCAGCTCTCCCAGGGCCGCGGGCGGCAGGTCGACGCCCATCCGCTTGAAGCGCTCCTGGAAGCGGGTCGGGTTGACCCAGCGCCACGTGCCGCGCGGGCTGCCGTCAGGCTCGTAGCCCTGGTGGTCGAAGAGGAAGAGCTCGTTGAAGCAGGTGTTCTTGTCCTCGTCGAGGTAGGGCTCGACCACGTGGGTCATGCGGCGGGTCCCGTCCGCGAAGCGGCTGAGCACCACGACCACGTCCAGGGCGTCCACGACCATGCGCCGCAGGCTGGTCTCGCTGAAGCCGACGTTGCCGAAGAGCGAGATCGTGACCGCGCGCTCGATCACGTCCTCGGGCGAGCTGGCGTGGATCGTCGTCATCGAGCCGTCGTGGCCGCAGCGCATGGCCTGGAGCACGTCGATCATCTCTGCGCCGCGCGCCTCGCCGACCACGATCCGGTCGGCGCGCATCCGCAGCGCCTCGCGCACCAGCTGGCGGACCGAGACCTCGCCGCTGCCCTCGACGTTGGTCGTGCGGGCCTGGAGGCGGACCACGTGGTTGTGGCTCTGGGTGAAGTCGAGCTCGGCCAGCTCCTCGATCGTGACCAGGCGCTCGAAGTCGGGCACCTGGGTGGCGAGCACGTTGAGGGTGGTCGTCTTGCCCGAGGCCGAGGGCCCGCCGATCGTGATGTTCAGCCGCGCCTTGACGCAGGCCGCCAGGTAGAAGGCCATCTCGGGGCGGATCGTGCCGACCGTGATCAGGTCCTCGAGCTGGTTGTAGACCGAGCCGTACTTGCGGATCGTCAGGATCGGCCCGTTGAGGGCGATCGGCGGCAGCACGGCGTGCACGCGCGAGCCGTCCTCCAGCCGCCCGTCGAGGGTCGGCGAGGAGAAGTCGATCCGCCGCTCGATCCGCTCGGCGATCTTGCGAATGATGTGCGTCAGGTGGGCTTCGTCACGGAAGCGCACCGGGGTGGCCTGGATCTTGCCCCCGCGCTCGACGAGGACCTCGGCCGGCCCGTTGACCATGATCTCGCTGACCGTGTCGTCGTCGAGGAACTGCTGCAGCGGGCCGGTGCCGACGATGTCGAGCGCGATCCGCCCGGCGACCCACTCGATATCGGCGGGCGTCGGGCGCGGGCTGTAGCCGCGCGCCACCTGCTCGACCACGCTCCGGGCGTCGTCCTCGAGCTGGCGCTGGGCGCTGGGGCCCTTGGGCACGCCGCGCGGACCCAGCCAGGCGATGAAGCGCGGGAAGGACTCGCGCTCGAGGTGGGCCCGGGTCGAGTCGTACTCCTCGTGCTCGCTCGGCAAGGAGCGCTGCAGCACCGAGAGGTGGCGCTCGATCTGGTCGAGGTCCTCGAGGTCACCCAGGTCGTCGCTCACGAGCCGAGGCTCCCGGCGGCCGCGGCGCGGTCCGCCTCGACGCCCATCACGGTCTCGAGCTTGGTGATCGAGAACACGCGGCGAATGTTGTCGTTCAGCCCGTAGAACACGATCTTCCCGCCCTCGGGGCGGATCTTCTTGAGCAGGTGCACGAACACGTTCAGGCCCGAGCTGTCGATCTGCTCCAGCTCGCTCCCGTCCACGAGGAGCTGCTTGAGCCCCTTGTCGGCCAGGCCGATCAGGTGCTCCTTGAGGGCCGGCGCCGAGTCGGCGTAGATCCGGCCGCTGAGGCTCAGCTCGTAGCGCTCGTGCGACCCCTCGACGGGCTGCGTGCGGAAGAGCTCGGCCATTCAATCCTCCCTGGCGCCGGCGTCGGCCGGCGCGGTGGCGCCCACGTAGGAGAGGGCGACCACGGTGATGTCGTCTTCGGGGCGGCCTTCGTCGTCGAGGGTGATCACGGCGCCCAGCGCGCCGCCGACCTGATCCTCGAGCTCGAGGTCGCGGTGCAGCTCGAGCTGCGCCGCGAAGCCCTCGTCGTAGCCCACGTCCGCCCCGTCGGTGAAGAAGAACACGCGCGTCCCCGGGTCGAGCTGGACCTCGTCGCTGCTGTAGGGGATCGCGTCGACCCCCAGGAGCAGCCCCGAGCCGCCCAGATACTCGCGCCGCCCGTCCGGGAGCAGGGCCAGGGGCGGCGGGTGCCCGGCGTTGGCGAGGCGCATGCTGCCCCGCTCGGTGTCGAGCAGGCCGTAGCAGAAGGCCGCCGTGGGCGAGTCCTCGAGGTGGGCGTCCAGGAGCGCCTGGTTGAGGTCGGCCAGGACCTCGGCCGGGTCGCGCGGGGCGCCGTCGCGCCCGAGGGGCTCGAAGTGGGCGCGCAGGAGCACGGTCAGCAGGGCCGCGCGCACGCCGTGCCCGACCGCGTCCAGGGTGTAGATCGCCACGTAGCGCCGATCGAGGCGGCGGATCTCATAGCTGTCGCCCGAGACGAACTCCTGGGGCAGGAAGGCGGTCGAGAACTGGACCGCGTCCAGGGTCGGCAAGGAGACCGGCAGGAAGCTTCGCTGCAGGCGGGCCGCGAGGCGCAGGTTGCGCTCCAGGGTCGAAGTCTGGGCCGCGAGGTGCTCGCGGTCCTGCTCCAGCTCCAGGCGCGAGATCCAGCGCTCGATCGCGATCCGCAGGCGCAGGCGCGCCTCCTCCTCCTCGAGGTCCTCGCTGATCGCCTCCAGCGCGCCCAGCTCCAGGGCGGCCCGCCGGCCCACGGCGCCGCCGCGCACGACGGCGATCACCCCGACCGAGGGTTCGAGCGCGTAGGCCTCGAGGACCTCGGGCGCCGGGTCGAAGAGCACCGCGACCTCGGGCAGCGCGTCGGCCTCATAGAGGTCCTCGCGCAGGGCGTCCGGCAGGGGGATCTCCGCGGGCTCGTTCACGGGCCTCAGGTTACTGGCTCCGGTCGTCGCGCGCCTCCCCGCCGAAACCTTCCTGGGCCGCAGGCTCTCACCTGCAAGGAGCCCTCATGAACGCCCGCCTCGTCCTCTTCGCCAGCGTCCTCTGCCTCTCGACCCCTGGCTGCCTGACGGCCGCGCTGTGGAGCAGCGAGGCGAACCGGGTCCCCCCGCTGCAGGCCTCGAGCTTGCGCCCGCGCCAGGAGGTGCAGCCCGTCGGCTTCACCAGCGCCGCCCTGCGCGGCGACCAGCTCGAGCTGACCGTGGCCTTCGCCGACGGAAGCGCGCTGCGCGCGGAGTATCGGCTCGAGGCCGAGCGGAGGTCACCGGTCGGGCCGCGCTGGACCAGCTCCCGTCCGAGCGAGGAGGCGCTCAAGGCGAGCGAGGCGGTCTCGATCGCGCAGATCGGCAGCCACACAGCGGGCCAGAGCGTGGGGCAGGTCCGATTGGTCAGCGCGCCCAACCCCTGGGGCGAGCGGGTGGCGGTGGTCTCGATCCAGAACCGCCTCGCGCAGGAGGTCGCGCTGCCCTACCAGAACGGCGAGCGCTCCTTCGGCCAGAGCTTCTTGCTGCGCGCCTCGCTGACCCCCTTCGCCTTCGCCGCGGACCTGGCTGCCTGGCCCTTGGAGGCCCTCGCCTATGGCGCGTGGGCGTTGCTCACGCCCTAGGCTAGCTCGCACAAGAAGCGGTGCTCGACCCGGACCTCGCGGAAGCCGAGGGCCAGGTGCGCCGCGCGGCTGCCGCGATAGCGCGGGGTCGTGTCCGAGGCGAGCAGGCGCAACCCCTGGGCGCGGGTCCACTCGCGGGCGGCGGCGATCAAGAAGCGCCCGACCCCCTGTCCGCGCGCGCTGGGCTCGACGTACCAGCCCTCGACGTAGCCGACCGGCTGCCCGCCCGAACCTGGGGCTCGCTCGCGCCGGGTCAGCTCGACGAAGCCCAAGACCTGAGGGCCCAGCGCCTCGTCTCCGGCGCAGGCGAAGTAGGCCTGGGCCCGGGCGGGCTCGCTCAGGAGCTGCTCGGCCTCGGCCCGCAGCTCGCTCGGCTCACCCTGCGGCCAGAGGCGGTGGCGCAGCTCGGCCCAGCGCTCGAGCTCCGCGGGCCCGACGGGGCGCAGCTCGAGCTCCAGGGGCGCGGACTGCGCGCGCGAGCGCTGCTCGCTGAACCACGCGGCCGCGAAGTCGACCAGCTCGCGCTGGCGAAAGAGGCGCGCCTCGGCCCGCGCGACCCGGCCGCTCCGCTCGGCGCCGCTCGCGGCGAAGGCCCGCCCGCAGGCGGGGAAGTCGTCGTCGCGCACGTCCAGCTCGTCGAACTCGACCCAGCGCCGGCCGCTCGGCTCGCGCACGGGCGCGCCCTGGCGGAGGGTGCGCTTGGCCGGCCAGCTGGCCCGGTGCTCGGCCAGGTGGAGCGAGGTGTTGCGCTCGTGGCCGACCCCGAGCAGGAGCACCCGCGCGTCGCGCTCGTAGAGCCGCGCCAAGGGGGAGCCCTCGCCGAGGGGCAGGTCGAGCGAGTGGCCGCCCAGGAGCTCGGCGGCGAGGGGTCCGCGCGCCGCGAAGGAGGAGGTCGGGTGAGTGGAGCGCTGCACGCCGGGCAGGGTGCGGAAGAGCTCGGGCGCGCGCCCCAGCCCGCGGGTCGGCGTCCGCGCCGGATCGAAGGCGGGCAGCTCGGCGCGGATCGTCTCCCACCAGGCCTCGGGGACCGGCGGCGCCTGCCAGCGAGAGGGCTCGCTCAGGTCCGAGGAGAAGGCCGGCAGGACGAGGGTCCCCTCGGGCCCGAGGGCGTCGCCCAGCGCGTCGAGCAGGGCCAGCGCGCCGCCGGCGGTCCAGCCCAGGGCCGAGAGGCTGAGGTGCGCGATCAGGACTCCGCCCCGGGGCACCCCGAGGGCCGCGAGCTCGGCCGCCAGGCTGGCCCGGGTCGCGGGCGCGGTCGCGGCCAGGACGGCGTCGCCCTCGCTCATGATCAGCGGGTGGGGCGGAAGCCCTGGTTCTCCCAGAAGTCCGCCCCGCCGCGGCGGATCTGCTTGAGGTTCACCGTGGTGCTCCCGTCCTGGCCAGCGGCGCTGAGCCGGCTGCGGAAGGGGTCGAGGGTCACCCGGGTCTGGCGCCACTCGCGGCCGGTCTTCTCGCGCTCGGCGCCGTTCGCCTCGCGCACGCCGAGCAGCTTGCCGAAGCGGCTCAGCAAGCGCCGCATGTTGGGCCGCCGCGCCGGGTCGTAGTGGAGGGTGGCCAGGATCAGCTCGAAGAGCTCGTCGACGAGCTCCTGCTGCGTCCCCTGCTCGATCCGGCAGTCGCTCCAGTCGATCCCGGCGAAGGCGGCGCGCGCGATCGGGTGCAGGCCGCCCTCGCGCTCCTCGCGCTTGATCTCGGCGATCGCGCGCACGTCGCCGGGCTGCGGGGCGCGCTCGCCGAGGTGCTCGTAGGGGACGTAGCCCGTCAGGAGCTGGTAGAGCGTCAGCCCGAAGGCGTAGACGTCCGCCCAGGGAGTAAAGCGCGAGCACTCGCGGCCCTGCTGCTCGTCCCAGGAGCCCGGCAGGATCTCGGGCGGGGTGAAGAGCGGCGTGAAGGCCGGGGCCGGACCCTTGCCCAGGTAGGCGTAGGTCAGCTCCTGGAAGGTGCGCGCCCCGCCCATGTCGATCAGGACCCCGTGCCAGCGGCCCTTGGCCAGGTGCTCGAAGTAGTCCTTGTCGCTCAGGTTCAGCTCGCTGGACCGCAAGCGCACGAGCAGGTTCTCGGGCTTCACGTCGCAGTGGGCGATCTTGTGGTCGTGCAGGTGGCGGATCGCGCGGGCCAGCTCGTAGCCGAGTTCGAGGGCGGTGGCCGGCGGCGGGGCGGTGTAGCGGCCGCCCGTCGAGCCCGCGTAGCCCGAGAGGCGCGGCCGGACCTGCTCCTCGTTCAAGCGCTCGAAGGGGTTGGGGAAGGCCCGCTCGAGCACGAGGAGGTGGTGCCCGCGCGGGTCGCGCTGCTTGCCCAGCAGCCGGACCACGTTCACGTGGGGGCGCAGGGTCTCGAGCATCTCCAGCTCGCGGGCCAGGTTCTCGTCGACCTCGCCCACGAAGTGCGGACCCTTGACCACCGCGCACTGGCCGTCGTCGGTCACGCAGAGGTAGACCACCCCCGCGCCGCCAGCGCCGATCTGCTCGAGCACCTCGAAGTAGACCGACTCGCCCCCGGCTCCCACCAGGGAGAGGGTGTCGCCGGCCTGGAACTCGAGCGGACGCTTGTCCATATCCCCACGATAGCGGGGGGCGGGCGGAATCCCGAGCCCAGGCGGGGTCGAGGTCTTTCCCGCTAGCGCACCGGCCCCAGGGCCTCGGGGCTGGTCTCGGCGCAGTAGAGCGTCTTGCCGTGGCGCCAGTGGTCGCGGACCAGGTAGACCCGCGCGTTGGCGTCGAGGTAGTAGCGGTGCTCGACCGTGCCCTGCGGCGGGCGCTGGCGGAAGGCGGCCTCGAGCCACGAGATCAGCTCGTTGGGCTGGAGGTCGGCGCGCAGCACGCACAGGACCTCGGCCACGCTCATGCGCCCTGGCTCCTGGGTGTGCGCGGGCGGGATCGCGACGCGGTTGGGGCCGTCGGGCGGGTCGCCGTCGTTGAGGTCCTCGCCGTATTGGTGCGCGAAGAGCTCGCGGGCGCGCGGGAGGTGGACGAAGTCGCCGTAGTCGAGCTTGAGCTTGGCGTTGATCGCGTTCAGGTCGACGAAGGGCAGCTGCTCCTCCGCGCTCAGCTTGAACACGGCGTAGGCGAGCAGCTCGCTCTCCTCGGCGCCTTCGGGTCGCGCGCACACGTACTCGAACTCGTGGTGCAGCGAGGCGTGGCGGCGCTGATAGAAGCGGTAGACGTCGAGGATCCCCGCCGGGAAGAGCTCGATCGACCCGGCCGCGGTCGCCAGGTAGAGCGAGTAGTCCAGCCGGTCCAGCCGCCGGCCGGAGCGGG
>CALDQK010001135.1 GCA_937911525.1 uncultured bacterium | reverse complement strand
CTCCTCGGCGGCGCGGGGCTGGGCGCGGCCTTGCTGCTGCGGGGCCCCGCCGAGGGGCAGCTCGCGACCTCCAGCCCCAGCCCGAGCGCGAGCTCCGAGGCAGAGGCGCTGGGGGCCAGCGAAGCCACGCTCGAGCGCGCCTGGGCCGAGGGCCGCCTGGCCGAGCTGAGGGTGGCCCTCCCCCGCGCCGCGGAGCCGCTCCGCGCACGCTACGAGCGCCGCCTCGAGTGGCACGCGACCCTGGAGCGGGCCTGGCAGCCCAAGGCTCTCCCCGGCGAGCTCCTGGAGACCATGGCCAAGATCAGCGGAGCAGCCGCCGAGGCCGGAGACGAGGCCGCGCTGGAGCCCTGGCTGGCGGCCCACGCGCGGGCCCAGGTCTTCCTGCGCGAGGGCGCCCCCCAGCGCGCGCTCGAGCTCCCGGGCGCGCCCGGGCTCCTCCCGCGCCTGGCGCCGCTGGCCTTGTGGGCTCCGCAGCCTCCCTCCGAGCTCTTCACCAGCTGGCCCGCCGACGCCTTGCCGGCGGCGCGCGCCCGGGCCGCGGCCTGGCTGGGTGACGCCGCGGCCGCGCAGGCCTCCCTCGCCGCGCTGGACGCTGAGCGCGCCGCGGCCCTGCGCTGGGAGCTGGCCCCCGAGCTGGGCCCGCCGGCCTCCGCCCTCGACCTCCTCGACTCCGGCCGGCGCGGCTGGGCGGCGCTGGCGCAGGCCGAGGAGCTGCTCTTCCGCGGCGAGCGCCTCCTGGCCAGCGAAGCGCTCGCGCGGGCCCCCCTCGACGCTCCGGGCGAGCTGGGCGCGGCGGCCCAGCTGGCGCAAGCGCGCCTGCGCTACCTGTGGGGCGACCTGCCTGGCGCGCGAGGCGCCTGGCGCGCTGGCGGCGAGCGCGCCGCGGCGAGCCTCGGGGCGCGCCTGGCCTGGGCCCGCCTGGGCGCGAGCTTGCACCTGGCCGCGACCGAGCAGGAGCGCGGCGAGGTCGCGCGCTGGCGCCCCGCCCCCCTCGCGGCGCGGCCCGAGCCGCGGACCCTCAGCCAAGAGCTCGCCAGCGCCCGGGCGGGAGCGCTCGGCGTCTGGGGACTCGCGGCGCGGCACTGCTGGGAGCAGCTGAACACGCTGGAGGCGGGCGGGCACGCCACCGAGCTCGCGCCCCTCTCCCTGTGGCTCGAGAACCTCCGGGCCGGGCACCCGGACTCGGTCCTGGTCCAGCTGGCCCACCACCGCCTGGAGCTCCTGGCCCGCCTGCCCGAGGAGGTCGCTCCCCTCGCGGAGGAGCTCTGCCAGCGCGCCCCCTACTGGGGCCGGCTGCTGCAGGCCCGGCACTCGGTGGCGCGGGCGCGGACTCATGCGCGCGCCTGCTGGACGGCGCACCTCGCGGGGCGCGCCCCCGAGGCCAAGGCTCACTCCCAGGCGCGGGCGATCTTCGGCGGCGCCCTCGGGCTCTACGGGCACGCCGCGGGCGCAGCGCAGGCGACCCCGTCCCAGCAGCGCGCGCTGCGCCTCGAGCGCGCGGCGACCTTGCTGGAGCGAGCGCGCCTGGCCTGGGTCGCGCCTGGAGCTCCCGCCAAGATCGAGCCCAGCCCCGCCGAGGTCGAGGAGATCGACGCCGCGCTCGCTCCCGAGCTGAACCCCGCAGGGCGGCGAGCCCTGCTGGAGCGGCGGCTCGCGCTGCTGCGCACGATCCCCAGGGGCGAGTCCCCCGCCGCCGCCGCGCGCGCGCTGATCGAGGCGGCGAGCGCGATCTCGCCCGAGACGACCCAGGCCTGGTGGATTCGGGCCGGCCTGGGCGACGAGGTCGCGCGGGAGTGCGCCCTGGCGCTCCAGATCGCCTGGGGTGACGCCCCCGCCTGGTCCGTCCGCAGCGTGCGCCGCTTCGAGCGCACGCGCGCCCTCGACGAGGTGGTCTACGACCCGCGCGTGCCCCTGGTCCGCTATCGACAGGCCGCCGGGCTCACTCCCCGCGGCGCGGACGACCTCGGCGGCCTGCTCCTCGCGGCCGAGCAGGCGATCGACCTCTACCCGCTGGTCTATGGCCGGCTGCGGACCCTCGACCCCAAGGCCCTGGCTGGACTGAGCGACGCGCGCCTGGGCGCGGTGGCTCGGGCCGAGCTGGCGCTGGAGCTCTCCGCTCAGCGGGCGGCGCTCCACGGCCTGGACCAGCTCGCCCGGCCCGGCGACCCGATCCCCGACCTGGCCGCGCTCTCCTTGCTCCAGCGCTGGCGCGAGGCGGGGGAGGCCTTCCCGGCCGAGGCCTTGCTGCAGGAGGGCAGCCTGCGCGCGCGCCGGCTCCTCCGCGCAGCGCCCGCGGCGGGCTACCCCGCGCGCTTCCTCGCCACGCTGCACATGGCCGCGGGACACGCCGAGCGGACCCAGGCCCTCGTCGACCGCTGCGGCGGACTGGGCTTCCGCCCCGGCGAGGCCCTGGACACCCTCCTCAGCCAGGCGCTCTCGGGCTCGCGAGCCGCGATGCAGCAGCTCGCCGAGCAGCGCCCGCGGACCGCCTTGGCCGCCTTCCACTTCCTCGCCAGCGGCGGCCTGAGCCAGCTCGCGCCCGTCCCCCCGCTCGGCGCCCTGGGCGAGCGCCTGGCGCAGGAGCGGACCCTCGCCGCCAGCGAGAGCAACGCCGGCCTGATCGCCGCCGCGACCCAGGCCTTCATGCGCCGGCAGAGGGCGGAGGGGGCCGAGCTCGCGCTGCGGGCCCTCGACCTGGCGCACCCGGGGGGGACGCCGCGCACGCTCCGCCCCTGGCGGCGCCTCCGCCAGCTCCAGCCCCTGGTGATGGAGCACGCCGAGGACGTCCGCCTGCGCCTGCCGACGCGGCTCGAGCTGCGAGCGGCGAGCGAGAGCTTGATCGGCGGAGTCCGGCCGGTCGTGCAGCTCTTGGCCAACTTCGCGAGCGGGGCGAGCAGCTTTCATCCCCACTCCCTCGAGCTGGCCCAGCTGCTCCTCCTCGAGGACCCCGCCTGCTACGCGTCCTTCGAGCCCGCGGGGCCGGAGCTGGGGCTCGAGTTCGACCGAGACCTCTACCTCCGCCAGACCGGCCCGATCGAGCCGCTCCAGGCGCGACTGATCCAGCAGCTCCGCCGCCACCGCCAGCGAGCGCTCCAGCACGGCGGCGAGCTGCTCCGCCCAGCCTTGGCGCGGCTGCACCTGATCGTCGAGCGCGCGCCCTTTCCGCTCGAGCGCGAGCTCAACCCCGAGCTGGTGCTCCTCTACGAGACGCTGCTGCTCGACCTGGCCGCGGGGCAGGAGGGCTCGGCGATCCTGGGCGCGCTGCCTCGCGCTGCCGAGCGCCCCTTGCTGGGCGCGAACCGGCCCGCCCTGGACCGCCTGCGCTGGGCCTGGCACCGCGCCCGGCTGGCGCTGGCG
>CALDQK010001134.1 GCA_937911525.1 uncultured bacterium | reverse complement strand
GACGACACCCTGCTCGCCCTGAGCCTCGACCCGCGCCAGCCCGAGCTGGCCCTCTTCGCGGGCGACGAGGAGCGCGACGGGCTGCTCTTCGAGGTCGACGGCACGGCGGGGCTGCTCTCGGTGTTGCCCTACACCCTGGCCGCCGACGAGCCCGCGCTGCCGCGCGAGCTGGGCCGGCCCGAGGGGCCCCTGACCTGGTGGAGCGAGGCCGACCAGCCGGGCGGGATCCCCGGCGACCCGCGCGAGCTGGAGCTGGCCCTCGAGGGCTGCACCCTGGTGCCCTGGAAGAGCGAGCTGCGCCCCGGGCGGGACGCGGCGCTCTTTCCCCTGGACGGCGCGGCGGTCCTGGCGGTCGCCGGTGAGTCGATCGCGCTCTTGGCTTGAGGCCGATGCTCCTGAGCGAGAAGGGGAGGCTGTCGGGAAACCTCGGGAGCGAGAGCTCCGGAACGCTAAGGAGCTGTCGCACAGTGCGAGAGCTCCTCCCTTCTTGTTTGAATCGAACCGCCAAGGACGCCAAGGACGCCAAGATTCGCCAGCTTTCCTTGGCGTCCTTGGCGTCCTTGGCGGTTCATCTCCGAAACGCGAAGGAGCTTTCGCAAGAGCGACAGCCGCCCTCTCTATCGAGACAATGAACGGAGAAAACTGGAAAACTCGCAGGAGGCCGCTCCGCTGAGGAACCACCGCGCTTTCCAGTTTTCGAGTTTTCCCAGTTCCATCTCAGGAACGCGAAGGAGCTTTCGCTGGTTGCGACAGCTCCTTGGGCACGTGTCTAGCCGGCGTCCTTCTGGTCTTCCAGCTGCTGGGCTGCACGCTCCGCCTCCGCTGCGAGCGCTTCGAGCGAGCGCAGCGGCCGGCGCGGGATCCGGCCAGCCTCCTGCCACTCGCGGAAGGCGAGGTAGGCCACCGTGGCCAGGTAGACCACGCCCAGGCCCTTGGGCAGGGGACCCGGGGGGAGCGCGTTGAGGCGGCTGCGCAGGTCGAGGGCCCCGTCGACGCCGACCGTCGCCAGGATCAGCCCGAGCAGGAAGAAGGTCAGCGCCAGGGCGCCGCGCTTCTGCGCGGCCCGGCGCCAGGCGCGCAGGGCGCCGCCCAGGAAGAAGAGCGAGCAGGCGGCGTAGAGCGCGCTGAAGCTCAACCCTACTTCTTCTTCTTGCCGGCGCCGGGGTAGAGCTTGGCCACCTGCTGGGCGTAGCCGTTGTAGGGCAGCGTCTCGAGCTCCTCGAAGCTCAGGCCGGCCGCGCCCTTCTTGGTGAGGTGGCGCTCGCGGGCCTGGCTCCAGCGCGGGTGGGGCACCTCGGGCTCGACGTTGCTCAGCCAGCTGTATTCCTTGGGCTGCGAGTCGTGCCAGAAGGTGGGCGGCTTCTTGTCGGTGACCTTGAGCTGAACGATGCTCTTGGCGCTCTTGAAGCCGTACTTCCAGGGCACGATCAGGCGCAGCGGCGCTCCGTTCTGGGGCGGGAGGCGGCGCCCGTAGATCCCCGTCACGAGCAGGGTCAGGTCGGACATGGCCTCGTCGAGGCGGAGCGCCTCGTAGTAGGGCCACTTGTACCAGGTCTGGGTCCGCTGCCCGGGCGCCTGCTTGGGGTCGTAGAAGGACACGAAGGAGACGTATTTCGCGCCTGGCTTGACACCCACGTGCTCGAGCAGCTTGCGCAGAGGGACGCCGATCCAGGGGACCGTCATGGACCAGGCCTCGACGCAGCGGAAGCGGTAGATCCGCTCCTCGAGCCCGAGCTGCTCGACGGTCTCGAGCGGGATCGCGCCGGGCTTCTCGACCATGCCGCTGACCCGCAGGGCGTAGGGGTCGAGGCTGAAGCCCTGGGCCAGCTCCCAGACCGCCTCCTTGTTGGTCGTGAACTCGTAGAAGTTGTTGTAGCGCATGGGCGCAGGCGCAGCCGTCTGGGAGCGCTCGGCCACGGCGTAGGCCGCGTTCCGCTTGGCGCTCAGCTTCGCCAGCTCGGGGGCGTCCTGGGCGGCGGCTCGCTCGATCAGGTTCCGGCCGCCGAGCGCGAGCGCGCCGGCGCTGATGCTGCCCAGCCCGAGGGCCGCCAGGAAGCGGCGCCGGTTCAAGTAGGCCTGCTCGTCGGTGAGCGCGGACTCGGGGAGCTCCCAGGAAGGCTTGCGGCGCGGCTTGAGCATGTGCGGCGGTCCTTTTCGGCGTGTGCCCGTTGGGCCTAGTAGCTGGGACGAACTCCCAGGTTACGTGAAACGATTCGGGGCTCGCACGGAGTTGGATTCGCGCAAACGCGTGGACTCGCGAGCGGGGAAGGACTTAGCGCAGAGCGCGCGCCCTGCGGACCCTGGATTGCGCCGGAGATCTGGCAACAACAACCAGACACCGGAGTCCTCTCCATGCAGCTCATGCACTTCGGCAGCGCGGCCATGGTCGCCGCGCTCGCCGTGGCCCTCGCGCCCAGCGCCCAGGCCCAAGACGTCCCCTTTGGCACCCTCAACAGCGGCCCCGTGGCGCCCATGAGCCTCCAGGCTCAGAACACCGTCGTCCGCTCCCAGGCGGAGCTCGACTCGACCGGCCTCAGCCAGCTCATGCCGCGCGCGGCGCTGGTCCGGATCGACTGGGACAAGGAGATGCTGATCGCGGTCGTGATGGGCCCCCAGCGCAGCGGCGGCCACGGGATCTCGGTCGAGGCGATCAACTGGCGGATCACGCCCTTCGGCGGCGGACCCGGCGCGCCCCTGGGCGGCGCGCGTCACCTCGAGGTCCAGGTCAAGAAGACCTACCCGGCCCCCGGCAGCATCGTCACCATGGCGATCACCAACCCCTTCCAGCTGATCAAGCTCGACAAGACCAGCGCCCCGATCGTGTTCCGCGACGCGCCCACCGCCCAGCGGCTGAGCTTCAAGCGCGTCGACTACACCGAGTCGGACCAGCTGAGCGGGAGCCTGGCGGGCAGCTACGAGACCCGCACGATCTCGCTGCTCGACAACGGTGGCGTCTCGGTCCTGCGCACCCACCCGGTCGCTCGCTACGCGCCGATCAGCGGGCAGGCCAACGCCCAGGAGCTCAACGCCCTCAGCGCGGCCGTCCGGCGGGCCCGCGCCGCGTCGATCCCCGGCCAGCTCCAGATCCCGATCGTGCCCTTCCAGCACAGCTTCACGCTGGACATCGCTGGCAGCCAGCCGGCGCTGAGCGGCAAGATCTCGGGCATGACCGACGACTACAGCGGGTATGACGCCCGGCTGGCGCCGGTCGTGACGCTGATCGAGGCGATCGGCAAGCGCGTCGAGGACGAGTTCAACCGCGCCCAGCGCGAGCTGAAGGGCACCCTCGAGGTCCGCGGCGGCGTCGTGTATGTCGTCGAGCAGGGCCAGGCCGTCGAGATCACCCCGGCGAGCGAGGCCGCCGGGCTGCGGATGTTCGCGGGGCGCGCGGTGCGGCTCGAGGGCCAGCGCAGCGGGAGCGGCAGCTTCGCCCTGAGCAAGGTGCTCTCGCCGCGGAGCGCGAGCGTGGGCGGGATCGCCATGATCCGCGGGGGCCGCTACGTGCTCGACCGCAGCCACCTGGAGATCTTCCCGCCCCTGCCGGCGGTCGCGCTGGCGGGCCACCTCGCGCGCCTGGCCGGGGTCGCGCGCGGCAAGCGCCTGGTCGTGCGCGGGTGGCTCTTCGACGAGGACAAGCAGAACCCGGAGCTGATCGTGACCTCGGTGCTGGCCAACGCCAAGAGCGCTCGCGCCCTCTGGCCGCAGGGCCGGGTCAACGCGGGCGACGCGGTCGAGGTGACCTACGCCTTCTACGGCTGGGCGCGAATCGTGGCCGACCAGGGCGGCTCCAGCGGATGGATGCCCATGCGGAACCTGAGCATTGGCGAGCCCCTCGCCCCCCTGCACGGGCCCGCGGGCTCGACCACGGGCGCGGCCGGAGCCGTGACCGGCTCAGGGAACTAGAGCTCGAGCTCTCTCTCTGGGCACGCGGGGCCGCCCTCGGGCGGCCCCGTCGGCGTTGGTTGGGCCTTCCCTCAGGCGGCTAGAAAGCGGGCTCGCCTCCGTGGCTCGGAGGAGGGCCCTCTTCCCTTACGATCCGCGCGTGACGGAAGCGCTGCAGGTGGTTTGGTTCGAGCGACGGTCTGGCCTGTGGCTGGGCGCCGTGAAGGGCGAGGGCAACAAGAAGCTGGGGCTGACCGACGAGGGCGGCCAGAGCCGGCGGATCCCGCGCAAGCGGGTGCTGGCGAGCTTGGAGACCCGCCTGGAGTCGGAGGGCGACTCGGCGCTCGGCGCGCGCCTGCGCGCGCTGCGGGAGGGCTGGCAGGAGCCGGAGGCCCCCGGCGAGGAGCAGCTGTGGGGGCTGCTCGACGAGGAGGAGCTGACCTCGCTGGCCGACCTCGCCCAGCGCTGCTTCGGCCGGGCCGGCGACGCCGAGCTGGCGGCGGTGACGCGGGGGCTCGTGGACGAGACGGGGCGGATGCACCCTTCGATTCGCTTGCGAGACGGCGGGCTGGTCCGGCTCTCGGCGAGCGCTCGCGAGCGAGCGCTGAACTCGGCGGCCGAGGCCGAGGCGGCCGCGCGGGCCCGCGACGCGCTGCTGAGCTGGTGGAGCGGCGGGGCCGACGAGGCGCCCGAGGAGGCGCAGCCCGCCCTCGAGCTCCTGCGGGGCTTCGCGCTCTCGGGCGCCCAGGGCCCCTACAAGGGCGGCGCGCGCCTGGCGAAGCAGCTCGGCTTCGAGGACGCGGACGCGCTCTTGACCGCCCTCGAGCACCGCGGGATCGTCGAGCGCGACGCCAACGAGCTGATCGCGCGGCGCGGGCTGCCGGCGGAGTTCCCCCCCAAGGCCCTGAGCGAGGCGGCGGAGATCGCGGCGGCCGAGCTCGACCCGCGGGGCGAGGACCTCAGGGCGCGCCCGACCGTGGCGATCGACACGCCGGGCAGCGAGGAGATCGACGACGCCTTCTCGCTCTGGGAGGAGGAGGGCGTCACCTACCTCGCCGTTCACGTGGCCCGCCCGGCCGACTGGATCGGCCTCGACTCGGCCCTCGACGTCGAGGCCCTCGAGCGCGCGACCTCCGTCTACTTCCCCGAGCAGACCCTGCCGATGCTCCCCGAGGCCGTGGTCGAGCGCTGCGGGCTCCTGCCGGGGCAGCCGCGCGAGGCCCTCAGCCTGATCCTCCCGATCGAGGAGGGCGTGCTGGGCGCGGGGCGCTTCGCGCGCACCCGGGTGGTGGTCGACGCGCACCTCGACTACGAGGAGGCCCACGACCACCCGCTGGCGGGAGAGCTGCTGCGAGAGCTCGAGCCCGCGCTCGAGCGCGCCCACGCTCAGCGCGTCGCCCTCGGCGCCTTCCACCTGCGCACGCCTAACGTCAAGATCGAGCTCGACGAGGCGGGCGAGCCGCGTCCGCGCCTGTTGAGCGACGGGCGGGCCCAGCAGGCCGTGGCCGAGCTAATGGTCCTCTACAACGCGCGCCTCGGGGACGCCCTCAGCGCGGCGGGCGCCCCCGCGCCCTATCGGGTCCAGCCCGAGCCGGTGGCCCTGCGCGAGGCCACCGACGACCCGATCCGGATCATGGCCGCGCGCCGCGAGCTGCCGCCGACCCGCGTCCAGACCACCCCCGGACCCCAGCTCTCGATGGGGCTCAGCGCCTACGTCCAGGCCAGCTCCCCCTTGCGGCGCTACCTGGACCTGGTCGCCCAGCGTCAGCTCCTCGCGCACCTGGCCGGCGAGCCCTGGCCCTACCCCGCCAAGAGCCTCAACCAGCTGCTCAAGGACGTGCACGGGCGCGAGCGGCGCGCGCGAGGGGCGGAGGAGGAGCGGCTGCGCTACTACCTCTGTCGCTGGCTCGAGCGAATGGGCCCCGATGTCGCGATCCCGGGCCTGATCAGCCGCAGCTCTCGGCCGATGGTGTTCCTGCCGGCCTGGCAGCGCGAGCTCCCCCTGCGGGCGCGGCGCGGCGAGGAGCTGCGCCTCGGCGAAGAGGTCCAGGTCAGCGTCGACTCGGTCGAGCCGCGGGCGCGGCGGGCTCGGCTCCGCCTCTAGGAAGAGCGCGGCTGCGCCGCGTCTTCCTAGATTGCTCTGGGGCGGGGGCGTGATCGGTCGCGGTGGGGGGGTTGGTTGGCGCGGGGGGCTTGGCTTGGCGGGGG
>CALDQK010001133.1 GCA_937911525.1 uncultured bacterium | reverse complement strand
TTCGGGCTCGTCCCGAGGGCACGACACGAATGGGCAGATCTTGCCCACGCGACCTGGCTGAGGAAACGAACGACGAGGCTGTCTGGGGGAGCTAGCTCGCCAGCTGGAGGCAGGCGTCGACCTTGTCGGCCAGGTTGCGCACCCGCGCCAGCCAGTCGTAGGGCAGGCCGCGCTCGCCGCCGATCCCCCAGGTCGCGCCGAGGAGGGCGCCCAGCGGGATCGCGCGTCCGCAGGAGTCGCCCCCGGCGAGCACGTTCCAGCGGGCGGCCTCGCGCCACGAGCTAGCGCGGCTGGCCAGGGCGCACACGATCGGCAGGCCGTCGCGCAGGTAGCAGGCCCGGCCCAGCTTGCCGGCCAGCTCGGCGGGGTCCTGCTCCTCGAGGGCCAGGGCCTCCTCGACGCGCGCGCGGACCGAGTCCTCGCCCGCGAGGCCCGCCTCGATCGCGTCGGGGAGGGCGGCGCCCGTGAGCGCGGCGCTGAGGGCGCTCGCCAGGAAGCGGGCCCAGACCAGGGCCCGTTCGTCGTCGTGGGTCACGCGCAGCGAGCGCTCGACGCGCTCGAGCAGGTCGGGGGCCGTGGGGTCGCAGGCCACGGTGGCCACCACCGAGGGCAGGGCCGGCAGCTGCTCGTCCTGGGCGCCCGAGGCGAGGGGGAGCGCCTCGTCGCGCGCCTTGGCCACCGCGAGGGCCACGTCGAGCAGCTCGGCGTCGGCCTCGGCGCGCACGGCGTCGAGGAGCGCCTGGCCGCTCTTGACCTTGGCCAGGGGCGCCACGATCCGCTGGACCTCGTGCTGGCGCCCGGGCGCGAGCGAGGTCTCGCCCAGGAGCTTGGCCTCGGCCTCGCGGCCGGCGTTCTCTCCCGCGAGCAGGTTGGCCAGCGTGATCCGGGTCGGGTGGTCGATATAGCCGTGCCAGCGCCCGCCCGGGCCGAAGGCGTCGCGGAAGCTCTGCTGGAGCTGGCGCACCTCGAGTCGACCGCCCGCCGCGTTGATCCCGCGCACGAAGGCCAGGAGCGACTCGCCGTACTGGCTGTTGTCGCCCGCCTCGAGCTGCGGGTGCGCGAAGTAGCCGCCGCCCTGGTGGTAGTTCTCGGCGCGTGGCTCCTGGAACTCGGGGCGGCCGCCGCTGACCTCCGGGATCCGGGCGGCGTCGTAGAGCCAGTGCAGGCCCATGGCGGCCGCGTCAGCGGTCAGGGCGCCGATCAGGCTGGCGAATCGGCGTTCGGCGGCGGGGGTCATGGTCACTCCGGGAGCAGGTTGCGTTCGCGCAGGAAGGCGGCCACGGCCTGGGCCATGACGCGCTGGCCCGCAGGTGAGGGGTGCCCGTCGGCGAGGAAGTGGGTCGGCAGGATCTCCTCGGCGGTCCCCAGGGCCTCGAAGGCCGGATAGGCGTCGCAGAAGGGGACCTCGGGCTCCAGGCCCTTCATGAGCGGGCGGAGCGGCTCGCCGCGGAGCAGGTTGTTGGTGCTCGGCCAGAGCACGGCGCCGAAGGGCACGCCCGCCTCACGGGCGACGCGCGCCGAGTCGAGCAGGAGGGCGCGCCCGAGCTGCCAGCGAGGGCGCGCCTCCTCCGCGCCGCCAGCCAGCTTGACCTTCATGCGGGTGCCGACCTGAGCGAGCTTCCAGAGCAGGAAGCTGCCGCCGCGGGGCGGGTAGTCCTCGAGGAAGAGCTCGCCGGGCTCGGGGGGCTGCGCGACGGGGACCCCCGTCAGCACGAGGCGCTCGCCTTCGAGCACGAAGCGCGGCTTCTTGTGGCCCACGAGCGCCACGCTGCGCAGGGCGCGGCGGAAGTTGGCCTGGATCACGCAGATCAGCACGAGGTCGGGCTTCAGCGCCAGCGCGTGCTGCTCGAGGTTCAGCCGCATCTGGTCCACGCCGTAGGCGCACACGCCGAGGTTCAGGACCTCGTAGCGCTCGCCGAGCTCCTGCTCGAGCAGGACCGAGACGCTCTCGGCCGCGCTGCAGCCGGCGCCGAAGGTGAAGGAGTCGCCGACCAGCACGATCCGCTTCTTGCCCGCGGGCGGCGTCGCGGCGTAGGGCCGGTCCGCGCGCCAGCCCTGGGCGTTGATCGCGACGGGGTAGGTGTGGGGGTGGTCCGGGAGGAGCTTGGCGGTGCCCGAGTAGCCCTTGATCTGGCGCCAGCCGAGGGTGGGGTCGTACTCGTGCCAGGCGTTGGGGTCGCGCGGCTTGGCCCGCTCGAGGGACTTGATCCGCAGCCCGACCTCGGCGGCCAGGAGCCCGAGCGCCAGGACCGCGCCGCTGCAGGCCAGGCGCAGCTTGCGCCGCCGCGCCGCGCGCGCGGGCGAGAGGGCTGGCTTGGTCGGGGCGGGGTCGTCGCTCACGGCGCGCATGGTACCCGCGAGGGGCGGACAAGCGTGGGGGCGGTCGCTGTGGGAGGCTGTCGCTGAGCGCGAAAGCTCCCTGTCTCATGGTTCTCGGACACGGGAGGCTGTCGCGAAACTTCGCCCGGGATTGACGAGGCGGAAGCACAAGCACGATCGATTGACCGCAGAGACGCAGAGGACGCAGAGTTTCGCAGAGGCTCCGCAGTCCAAATCGTGCAGCACGGCCTCGCCGCAGGGCCCTTCTCTGCGAAAACTCAGCGTTCTCTGCGTCTCTGCGGTTCAAACGACGCGCCCGACCCGTTCCCGCCACGCGAAGCTGCTGTCCCAACAGGTCACCAGTTTCGCGACAGCCTCACGGGCACGGGCACGGGAGAGTTAGTAGCCGGCCGAGACGTCCACTCGGTTCGGCAGCTCGCGCCCCTCGGCGGCGCAGAGGAGGAGCTCGGCCAGGGCGTCCATGCGCGCGGGCTCGATCCCGGCGCCGTGCCCGGCCCGGTGCGGGCTGAGCACCACGTTGTCCAACTCGCCGAAGGGGAGGGCGCTCGGCGGGGTCGCGCTGCGCTCGGCGCGCTCCTTGGGGTAGCGCCACCACACGTCGAGGCCGGCGGAGCCGAGCGCCCCGCTGCGGAGGGCCTCGTAGAGCGCCTCCTCCTCGATCAGTGAGCCACGCCCGACGTTGACCAGTACGGCTTCGCGCGGGAGGAGCGCCAGCCGGCGCGCGTCGAGCAGGCCCTCGGTCTCGG
>CALDQK010001132.1 GCA_937911525.1 uncultured bacterium | reverse complement strand
TTCCTGGCGCCCGAGCAGTGCGGCGGCGACCTGCCGCACTCGCCCGCCACCGACGTCTACGGGGTCGGGGCCCTGCTCTACACCTGCCTGAGCGGCGAGCCGCCCTTCCGCGGCGCGCTGCTCGACGTGCTGCGGCGCGTCCTCGAGGAGCCTGCCGCGCCTCTCCGCTCCCGCGCTCCGGCGGTGGACCCCGCCCTGGCGGAGATCGTCGAGCGCTGCCTGGCCAAGGACCCGCACGAGCGCTACCGCGACGGCGGGACCTTGGCGCGGGAGCTGCGCGCCTGGCGAATCGGACTCCGCCCGGAGGAGAAGCGCGGGACCTGGTCGCCCGAGCTCAAGGTCGGCGCCGGCCTGTGCGCGCTGGCCCTGCTCACAGGCTGGGCGGGGCAGCGCTTCCAGCGCGAGAGCCCGCCCGCGCAGGCGAAGGCGAGCAGCCCGGCGCCCTCACCGACGGGGTCCCCCGCCGGCGAGCCCACCCCCGCTGACGTCCAGCCCTTCGACGCGGACGCCGAGCTGACGCGGGCGATCGAAGAGAACCGCGCGGGCAAGTCCCAGGACGCCTTGCGCCGGGTCGAGCGAGTGCTGGAGCGGGCGCCCTCGGCTCGCGCCTACGGCGACTACGGAGGCCTGCTCGCGACGCAGGGCGACTTCTTCCGCGCCCAGCAGGCCTACGAGGAGGGGCTGAAGCACGTCGACCCGCGAGACCGAGAGCTCTGGGCCCAGCTCCAGATGCGCCTGGCCTTGATCGACGCCCGCAGGGGCCAGCGAACGGCGCAGCGGAGGCGCCTCGACGAGGTGTTGGCGCGCTGGCCCAACGCCGAGGGCTACCGCATGCGCTCCGACGCGCGGATCGCCCTGCTGGACCGCGCGGGGGCGCTGGCCGATATCGAGGAGTCGCTGCGCCTCGAGCCGCGCTCAGCCGACGGGCTCTCGATCCAGGGGGCCCTGCTCGCGCAGCAGGGGGACCTCGTCGGCGCGCGGAAGGCCCTCGAGACCGCGCTCGAGCTCCAGCCCGAGCGCGAGTCGGTGCGCGCGAACCTGGCCCGGATCATGGCCCAGGCTCGCCGCGCGCTCGAGGAGGCGCGCCAGATCGTCGACAAGGGAGGCGACTCGCGGCGGGCCGAGCGGCTGCTCGAGCGCGCGCTCGCGTGCGGGGACCTCGACGCGACCTACCTGCTCGCCATGGCCAAGGTGCGCAACGGCGGCCCCACGGACGAGATCAAGCGCTTGCTCCTCGAAGCGGCCGAAGGGGGCCACCTGGCCGCCTGCTTCGACGTCGGGATCAACTACGAGCGAGGGATCTGGGGCGAGCCCGAGGCGAGCAAGGCCGAGGACTACTACCGCCGCGCAGCCGAAGCCGGCGCGGTCCCCGCCATGCTGCGCCTGGCCACGCTCTATCAGCGGGGCGGACGCAGCGAGGACGCCGAGCGCTGGCGCCAGCGAGCCGAAGAGGCTGGCAGCGCAGACGCCAAGGCCTGGCGCGCCGACCTCCTCCACGCCGCCGGCGAGGTCGAGGAGGCCATGGCGCTCTGGCAGGAGGCTCGGGAGGCCAAGTCGGGCTGGGCTTGCTACTCGCTCGCGCTGCGCGCCGAAGACCGCTGCGCGGTGGAAGAAGCCGCGGCCTTGCTCGAGGAGGCGATCGAGCTCGGCGACCTGCGTGCTTGCGTCCGCAGGGGGAAACACCTCCTCGCCAGCGGCGGGGGCGAGGACGTCAAGCGGCGGGCGCGCGACCTCTTCCACCGCGCAGCGGTCCAGGGCAACCTCGCTGGCGTGGTCCTGCTGGGAGAGGTCCTGCTCGATCTGCAGGACGCTCGCGCTGCCGCGTGGCTGCGGCGCGGAGCGCAGAGGGGCGCCCCGCGCGCCATGCTCAACTACGGCCACTACCTGCTCGCGCAGGACGGCCCCCCCCTCCACGAGGAGGGCGTGGGGTGGCTGGGGCGCGCCCTGCGGCTAGGCGAGCGCGTGGCTCGCTCCCGGCTAGAGACTGCCCTGAAGACCTTCGAGGCGAGCGAGGGCCCAGACAGCCCGCGCTTGACCGCGCGCTGCCTGGAGGCGCTCGCGTTCGAGCGCCCCGAGCTGCTGGAGCGCGCCAAGCGCCGCTACGAGGAGGCGGCCGCCGCCGGCGACGCCAAGGCGCGAGCGCGGCTCGAGGCCTGGCCGAGGTGAGTGAGCGGATCGGGCCCTATCGGATCACGCGGCGCCTCGGCGAGGGCGGCATGGGCCAGGTCTTCGCCGGTCGGCGTCACGCGGGCGAAGCCGAGGTCGCGATCAAGATCCTGAGCGCTGGCGACCACCTCGACGCGGACGGGGCCGCGCGCTTCCAGCGCGAGGTCGAGGCCATGCGCAGCCTGCGCCACCCCCACGTGGTGCAGATCCTGGACTGGGGTCGCGAGGGCCCCCTGCCCTGGCTGGCCATGGAGCTGGTCGAGGGCGAGTCCCTCGATCGCCTGCTCGAGCGGGGGCCCTTGAGCGGGCTCGAGGCGGTCGAGCTCGTCGAGCCCGTCGCCGACGCCCTGGCCCACGCCCACGAGCGGGGCGTCCTCCACCGGGACCTCAAGCCGGCCAACGTGCTCCTGCGCTACCGGGACGCCAAGCCCCTCCTGACCGACTTCGGCCTGGCGCGGCGGCTCGACCGCAGCCAGGGCCTGACGCAGACCGGCGAGATCGTCGGCTCGCCGGGGTTCCTGGCGCCCGAGCAGTGCGGGAGCGGCGAGAGCCCTGGCCCGAGCGTCGACGTCTACGGGCTGGGCGCCCTGCTCTACGCGCTCGTCACGGGCGCGCCCCCGTGCCCCGGCGCGACCGTGCTCGACGCGCTGCGGAACGTGCTGGAGAGCGTGCCGCGCCTCCCCTCGACCCTGGTCCCGGCGATCGACCCCGACCTGGAGGGGCTGATCATGCGCTGCCTCGCCAAGAGCCCGGCGGAGCGCCCCGCCAGCATCCGCGCCCTGCAGCGCGAGCTGCGGGCGTGGTCGGAGGAACGACGGGTCGCGCCGCGAAGGCGAGCAGGCCCCCCGCCGGTCGTCGTCGGCGGGCTGGCCCTCGCGCTGGCCTTCGCAGTCGGCGGGGCCAGCGCCCTCGTCGCGAGG
>CALDQK010001131.1 GCA_937911525.1 uncultured bacterium | reverse complement strand
CTCGCCGCCGAGCGTGCGCAGGATCACCCCGTTGAGCAGGGTGACCAGCACGCCGCCGACCAGGAGCGCGATCACGCGCGCGTGCTCGCGCACGAAGCCGAGGTCGATCAGCATTCCGATCGAGAAGAAGAACAGGGCCACGAACACGACCCGGAAGGACTCCAGCCGCTCGGACACCCAGTGGGTCTCCTTGGCGGTCGAGACGATCACCCCCGCCAGGAAGGCGCCCAGCGCGGTCGAGAGGCCGAGGAGCCCCGTCACCAGCGCGAGGCCGAAGCACAGGATCAGGGCCGTGAACACCTGCAGCTCCGGGTCGTCGCGGACGCGGCCGACCAGGGGCAGCTGGAGCTCCTCGCGGGTGAAGAGCCAGCCCAGGGCCGCCAGGAAGGCCACGCCGCCGACCACCTGCAGGGCGAGCGCCTTGGCCTCGATCTGCTGGCCGCCCGCCAGCTGGAGCGCGATCAGCATCGGCACGATCGCGAGGTCCTGCGCGAGCAGGATCGAGACGACGTCCTGCCCGACGGGCGTCTCGAGCTCGCCTCCGTCGCCGAGGAGCTTGAGCACGACCGCGGTGCTGCTGAGGCTGATCACGAAGCCCAGCAGCAGGATCCGCGGGAAGGGCCAGGACACGAAGAGCCCGAGCGCGGCGACGAAGGCCACGCTGCCCGCGATCTGGAGCGCGGTCCCGACCAGGGCCACCCGCCAGCGCTCGACGAGCTTGACCAGGTGGACCTCCATCCCGACGAAGAAGAGCAGGATCACCACGCCGACCGCGCCCAGGCGCTCGGTGCTCGCGACGTCGCTCAGCCACGCCAGGCCGTGGGGACCGAGCGCCACGCCCGCGAGCAGGTAGCCGATCACGTAGGGCTGGCGGAGCAGGCGCAGCAGTCCGCCCAGGACCAGCACCACCAGGATCACGGCCACCAGGCGAGGCAGCGCGGGGTCGAGGTGCACGGCTCAGCCCGCGTTGGGGGTCGAGACGACCTCGGGGTCCGGCTCGAGGCGGACCCCGCTCTTGCCCCGCTCGGGGAACTCCACCCGGTTCAGCAGGTGCCGGATCGCCTCCAGGCGCGCGACCTTCTTCTTGTTGCCGCGGATCACCGTCCAGGGGCAGGTCGGGCTCGAGGTCGCCTGGAACATGGCCTCCTTGTAGCGGGTGAAGTTGTCCCAGTTGGCCAGGGCCGCCCGGTCGACGGGGCTGAGCTTCCAGCGGCGGAGCGGGTTGCGCTCGCGCGCCTTGAGGCGCTCCTCCTGGACCTGGCGATCGATCGAGAACCAGAGCTTGACCAGGATCAGCCCGTCCTCGACCAGCATCCGCTCGAGCTCGACGACCTGGCGCAGGAAGCGCTGGCGCTGCTCCTCGTCGCAGAAGCCGAACACGGGCTCGACGACGGCGCGGTTGTACCAGCTGCGATCGAAGAACACGATCTCGCCCGGGTTCGGCAGGTGGATCAGGTGGCGCTGGAAATACCACTGCTTGCGCTCGACCTCGGTCGGCTTGTGCAGCGCCACCACCCGCAGGTGGCGGGGGTTGAGGTTCTGGGTGAAGCGCAGGATCGCCCCCCCCTTGCCGGCGGCGTCACGCCCCTCGCAGATCACGAGCATCCGCTGGTCGGTCTGCAAGAGGTGGCTCTGGAGGGCCAGGAGCTCCAGCTGGAGCGAAGCCAGCTCGCGCAGGTAGTCGCGGTCGAGCTCCTCTTCGAGCTCGAAGGGCAGGTCCAGGTCGTTCATGGGCGCATGATCCGCAACTGAGGGGCCCACGCAACTCCAGCCCGCGTAGCGCTCGGCGCCGCTAGCGAGCGTTAGCGCGTCGAAACGGGCGTTAAGAGCGTCGCGCAGTGGGCCCGCCAGGGTAGAAGGTTGCGACTGCGCTCACGTTTGCAGCGCGCTCCGCTCGTGCGACCCCCTGCGAGGAAAGACGCTTGAAGGAACGCACCGCCTCCCGCCTGGTCGTGGTCCTGCTCTTCGCCCTGGGGGCGCTGTGCATGACGCTGCGCCACCAGTGGCGCCAGCGAGTGCGGATCGCCCCGGACGAGGCCGTGTGGCGCCTGAGCTACGAGCTGGGCGCCGTCACGACCAGCAGCCGGGCGCGCCTGCGGATCGCGCTCCCGACCGACTCGCAGCAGAACCGGGTCGTGGCCGAGGAGCTCGAGCACCCCCAGCTGCGCCTCAGCCTGCGCCGCGGGACGCGGGCCAGCGACCGCCTGGCCGAGGCGAGCGCGCCCAAGCCCGGGCGGATGGCCTTCACGGGGCGCTTCCTCATCCACGTGCGACCCAAGGCCAGCTGGCGCGTCCCGGCGGTCGAGGGGCCGCTCCCGGCGGAGCGGCGGATGCGCTGGCTCAAGGCCGAGCCCGGGATCCACCCGACCCACCCGCTGGTGGTCGAGACCGCGGCCCGGCTGCGGGCCGACGGCGGCAGCGACGCGGAGATCGCCGCGCGGATCCACGAGTACTGCCGCCAGCGGATCGCCCGCAACGACGGCAAAGCCAGCGAGGACGTGGGGGCCCTCAAGCGCCGGCGCGCCGATCCCCTCGGCAAGACCCGCGCCCTGGTCTCGCTCTGTCGCGCCGCGCAGATCCCCGCGCGCCTGGTGTGCGGCTTCGACCTCGAGGCCTCCCGCTCGGCGCGCCTGGAGGTGTGGGCCGAGGTCCGGCTGGACAAGCGCTGGGTCCCCTTCGACCCGGTCGAGGGCTTCGCGGGGGTCCTCCCGCCCAGCCGGGTCGTGGTCCGCCGCGGGAGCGCGCGGGTGGTGGAGGTCAACGAGGGGACCCGGCTCTACGCGCGCTTCAGCGTCGCCCGGGCCGAGGCCCCCCGCGGCCTGCGGGCGCCCAACCGCGAGCACTGGAGCGAGATCCTCGACGTCACCCGCCTGCCGCTGGGCATGCACCGCGTGCTGGCGACCCTGCTCCTGCTGCCCTTCGGCGCGATCATCATCGGGGTGTTCCGCAACGTGGTCGGGCTGCGGACCTTCGGGACCTTCGCCCCCGTGCTGATGGCGCTGGCCTTCGTGTTCACCGACTGGCGGAGCGGGCTCCTGGTCCTGGCCGTGATCCTGGCCGGCGGCCTGCTCGTGCGGCACGTGCTGAACTTCCTCAAGCTGCTGATGGTCGCCCGGCTCGGCGTCGTGCTGACGATGGTCGTGACCTCGCTGGTGCTCGGGATCTCGGCGGTGGAATACTTCAGCACGGCCCCCAACCCCCAGCTCGTGATCCTGCCGATGGTGATCCTGACGGGCCTCGTCGAGCAGGTCTACATCACCAGCGAGGAGGACTCGCTGGCCTTCACGGGCAAGCTGGTGCTCGGCACCGCGGCGGTCTCCCTCTGCTGCTACTGGATCCTCAGCTGGCACGAGCTGGGGCGCTTCGTGCTCCGCTACCCGGAGGTCCACCTGTTCTCGATGGGCGTCCTGATCCTGATCGGGCGCTACGCCGGCTACCGCCTGACCGAGCTGTGGCGCTTCCACGACCTGGTTCGCGGCGCGGCCCCCGCGGCATCCAGCGCGCCCGCGCCCGAAGGCCCGGCGCCCGAGGGCCCGGCGCCCGAGGCTCCCGCCGGTTCGGACGAGGCGGCCCCGTGAAGCTCCTCGAGCGCCTGCGCCGCTTCATCTCCCCCGCCGAGCTGCACCGCTTCGGGGTGCTCGGGATCAATCGGCGCAACTCGCGCTGCGTGTTGGCCTACAACCCGCGCGGGCACTACCCCCTCGTCGACGACAAGGTGCTGACCAAGGAGGTGCTCGGCGCGGCCGGGATCCCGATCCCCGAGACCTTCGCGGTGATCGAGCGCCACGGCGACGTGCGGCGGATCGACGAGATCGTGGCGCCCTTCCCCTCCTTCGTGATCAAGCCGGCGCGCGGCTCGGGCGGGCGCGGGATCTCGGTCGTGGTCTCCCACGACGGTCGGACCTTCGTCGGCCCGAGCGGGCGCGAGACCAGCCTCGAGGAGCTGCGCTACCACCTCTCGACCACCCTCTCGGGGCTCTACTCGCTCGCGGGTCGCCCCGACCGCGCGATCCTCGAGCGGCGGATCGTGTGCCACCCGCTCTTCCAGCGGATCGCCGTCGAAGGGACCCCCGACGTGCGGGTGATCCTCTACCGCGGGGTCCCGGTGATGGCCATGATCCGCCTCCCGACGGTGATCTCGCGCGGACGCGCCAACCTGCACCAGGGGGCGATCGCGGCCGGGATCGAGCTGGCGAGCGGCCTGACCCTGGGAGGGGTGTGGTTCAACCGCGGGATCACCCACCACCCCGACACCCAGGAGGCGATCGCGGGCTTCGAGATCCCCGCCTGGGACCAGATCCTGGCCGCCGCGATGCGCCTCGCCGACGCGATCGGGATGGGCTACGTCGGCGCGGACTTCGTGGTCGACGCCGAGCTGGGCCCGGTCGTGCTGGAGGCCAACGCCCGCCCCGGGCTCTCGATTCAGATCGCCAACCAGGAGGGGCTCCGCCCCCGCCTGGACTACATCGACGCCCAGCCCCCCGAGCGGCTCGAGCTCGCGGAGCGGCAGGCCCTCGTCGCCGAGCTCAGCGCCGGAGCCCATCGCTCCGGGCATCCCTAAGAGGTCGCCATGCGCCGCCCCCCTTCCGTGGCCTTCGCCCCCTGCTGCCTGGTCGGCTTGCTCGCCTTGATCGCGTGCCCCCAGGACGCCCCCGACTCGCCCCCTCTGGGCGACGCGCCGCGCGCCAGCCCGGCGCCCATCGAGAGCCCCGTGTTCCCGCGGGCCAAGCCCAAGCCGCCGCTCGCCCCTCAGGGCGAGCTGATCGCGGTCGCGGACCCGGCCCACGCGGCGCTCCTGACCCCGGCCTTGGCGCGCAGCGCCCTCGCCGAGAAGGGAGCGGGCGGACAGGCCGTCCCTGGCTGGCTGCTCGTGGTCCCCCAGGGCTGGGACGAGGGGCTGCGCGCCGAGGTCACCCGTCTGCGCCCGCGGCGCCTGCTGCGCGTGGGGGTCCCCCCGGCCAAGGGCCTGGCCCAGAGCGACGAGGCGCTGGAGCTGCCCGAGGACCTCGCGGCCGCGTCGCTGCAGCTCGCCAAGCGGGAGTGGGGCAAGTCGGAGCAGGTCGTCGTCGCCCCGGCCGACCAGCCCCAGGCGGTCATCCTGGGCGCCGCGCTGGCTGCCCAGCGCGGCGCCCCGCTCCTGCTGGGTCTGCCGGAGCAGCTCGAGGCGGGGCTGAAGGAGCTCGGCGCCCAGCGTCTGCTCGCCGTCGCCCAGGCCAAGAAGGGCGGGCTCAAGAAGGGCTGGGCCAAGGGGCTGGCTGCCCAGGTCGAGTCCCTCGGGCTCGAGGCCGCCGAGGCGGCCCTGGCCCGCGGCTACGCCAAGGTCCCGCTGCGGGCCATCGCCGTCGGGCAGGTCCCGCGCGGCGAGGCCAGCGAGTCCGCCTGGCTCCTGCCCTACTACTCCTGGGCTCGCCAGGCCGGGCTCCTGCTCTTCGCGCGTCGCCACGACCGCCCGGTCCCGCCGCGCACGGTCGAGCGCCGGCTGAGCGCGCTGCGCCGCAGCGCGCGCGTTCGGCCGCGCTCGCTCTTGATCCTGGCCCGCTACCACGAGCTCGGGCTGGCCGAGCTGAGCCTGAGCGCGCCTCAGGGCGAGTCGGCCGAGTCCTTCAGCTTCGGCGTCGAGCCGGGGGCCGAGCCGGGCGAGGGCAAGGCCGCCTCGCTGGGGGTGGGCCGGATCCCCCTCGGTCCCGCGGCGGCCAGCCGGGTGCTCCTGCGCAGCCTGGCGCGCAAGCGTCTGCTCCGGGACGAGGAGCCGCGGGCGCTCCTGATCGCCAACCCGGACCCTCGCGGCGACGGCGGGCTGCCCCTGGCCGAGACCGTGGCCCGAGTCAGCGGGCGCGAGCTGCGCAACCGGCGCGTGCAGGTGGCCGAGTTCTACGGGCGCGCCTCGGACGACCCCCGGGTCCGCGCCGCGGCGACCAGCGCCCACCTCGTGGTCTACGAGGGGCACATCAACGACCAGCGCCTGATCCGCAGCCCCGCCGACGAGCTCGAGGGGGAGGGCGAGGAGTGGTTCCTCGAGGGGGAGCCCCGCAACGTCCTGGGCGAGCCCATCGAGGACACGCCGACGCCGGAGCCCCAGCCCCCTGCGCCCGCTCCGACCCCAGGAGGCGAGGGCCTGCCGCCCCTCGACCGCCTCCTCCCGCAGGAGGACGAGCCCTGGCTCGGCCAGCCGGTGCTGGTCCTGCAGAGCTGCAACTCGCTCGACGAGGAGCTGCTCGCGCGGCTGGTGGCTCGCGGCGGCGCGGGCCTGATCGGGAGCGTGACCCGGATCCACAGCGCCTCGGGCAGCTCCTACCTGCACGCGCTGATTCACGGGCTGCTCGAGCGCGGGCACACCCTGGGCGAGGCCCTGCGGGACGCCAAGAACTACTTCTTGCTCCTGAGCGACCTCAAGGCCCAGCGGGGGCACCGCGAGCAGTCCAAGACGCTCCGGGTGGGCCTCTCCTTCCGGCTCTGGGGAGACCCGGAGCTGCGGGTGTTCCCCAGCCGCCGGGCCCCGCGCCGGCCCGCGGTCGCGGCGAGCCTGGGCGAGGGCTCGGTCAAGCTGGCCTTCCCCCAGCGCCGCCTGGTCTCGCTGCGCAACCGCGGCTTCGCCGTGCGCGCCTTCCCCGGGAGCGAGCTGGCGGGGATCGTCCGCAAGGGCAAGCAGAGCGGCGCGCGCCGGATCCTGCCGGTCCACTTCCACCGGCTGAAGGCCCCCCGCGGCTTTCGCGAGCGCGGCTACACCCGGCTGGTCGCCCCCGACGCCAAGAAGCCCGCCTGCGCCTGGCGCCTGGACGAGCAGCGGCGGGCGCTCTACGTCCTGTATTTCCCCGGCGCCGAGCCCGCGGGCGAGGAGGTGGAGCTGCGCTTCGAGAAGTAGGGCGACGGCTTACGAACGTTGCCTCCGCGGCAACGTCCGCTGCCCGAACCCCGGGCAGGTGGCCCCTTCCCCCTCGACTTGTGGCCCCTCGGCCGCGGCGCGGGACATGCTCCCGGCGGGACATGACCAAGCGCAAGCTGGACCTGAGCCCTGGCTCCCTCTCGCACACCCGCCGGCGGCTCTCGCTGGGCGAGACGACCTCGACCCGGGTCGTGGGCGAAGAGGCTGAGTCGAGCGAGCTCCTCCCGGTCGGGACGGAGTTCGCCGCTCGCTATCGGCTGGAGAGGTGCCTGGGCCGCGGCGGGCAGGGGGTGGTCTACCAGGCGCTCGACCTCGAGTCCGGCCGGCAGGTCGCCGTGAAGGTCAGCCCGACCCGGCGCGAGTCGCTCCCGATCCTGATCGGGGTCCACCACAAGCACCTCCAGCGCCTCCTCGATTGGGGTCACCAGGAGGAGGGGAGCTACCTCGTCCTGCGTCACTACCCCTGCGCTGCGGGCAAGGGCGAGACCCTCTTCGCGCGGCTGGAGGCCCAAGGTCCCCTGCCGCTCAGCCAGGTCGGGCCCTGGATCGCCCAGATCCTGAGCGGCCTCGACTACCTCCACTCACACGGGATCGTGCATCGCGACGTCAAGCCGGCCAACGTGCTCCTCTGCGACGAGCGGGCCGTCTTGATCGACTTCGACCTCGCCTGCGAGCTCCCGGCGCCCAAGGAGCAGGCGCTGAACGGTTCGCCCTCCTACCTCAGCCGCCAGCGCTTGGAGGGGGAGCCGGCCACCCCGGCGGACGATCTCTTCGCGGCTGCCGTCAGCCTCTACCAGCTCCTGGACGGGGCCTTGCCCAGCGATCCGTGGCGGCCCACGAACGTGTCCCAGCTGTGGGAGGCCCGCGCGCACGGCGTGCTGCCCCTCGGCCAGCCGGCCCTGGACGCGCTCCTCGAGCGGGCTCTGGCCCTCGACCCGCGCGAGCGCTTCCCCAACGCGCGAGCCTTCTCGCAGGCGCTTCAGGCGCTGAGCGTGCCGAGCGAGCGCGGCTCCCAGCCGAAGTAGCCGAAGCCCTGCGGGCAGGGGTCGCCCCGGCGGTGCAAGGCCCGGCGGACCTCCCACAGGGCCGCCCGCAGGCAGGGGACGACGCCCTCGCCCGTGCTCGCGTCGACGTCGAAGCGGGCCACGGCGGGGCGAGGGGCGCGGGCCCCGAGGGAGTGGCCATCGCGCACGTTCACGGCCAGGATCAGCGGCTGGTGCGGCTTGCGCGCCGAGCACACCTCCCACCAGGCGCGGAGGGTCTGTTCGTAGCGCTCGGGCCGAGGGTCGGCGACGAAGATCAGCCCCGTGGCGGAGGCGATCTCGGCCTCGCGCACGCCGCCGGGCCCCTCGGCCCAGGCCGTGCGCAGGAGCACGATCAGTCGCTGCGCGCCGCCGAAGAAGGGGACTGTCACTTCCCGGCCAGCCTCGACCTCCAGCGAGCGCAGCCGTTCGTCCCAGCGCACCTGGGAGCAGCGGCGGCCGTCGCTCCAGCGCCCGCGCTCGAAGGCCTCCAGCAAGCTCCGCTTGCCAGCTCCTGGTGATCCCGTCACCAGCACCGTCCCCAACACGTTCATAGCTCGAGCTCCGCCCCCGCCCGGGGGTCCAGCCCTAATGACCCACGCGGCCCCCTTCCCTCACGCGCCCCGGCGCTGATTCTCCAAGCGCCGGTTCCCCAAGCGCCGATTCCCCACGTGAGGAACCGCACGCCGCCGATCCCCGGACCGACCCAAGTAGGTCCCGTCCCGCAGGAAGAAGCCGTACGAGGGCCCATGCCCCATGACGACCAGGTGCCCGTCATGGACCAGCCGGTGGTGCGAGTCGCAGCTGACGTAGATGTGATCGGGGTCGTGCCCTTTCTTCCAGCCGAAGACGTGGTGCAGATCCACGCTGCCCTTTCGTCCGCACCCGGGCACTTGGCAGCGTCTCCCGTCTCGATCCAGGACCCGATTCCGAACCGCGGGGGGGATGGTCCGCTTCACCCGACTCGGCACCACCCGCATGTCGTGCAGCTCGCAGTCACAGCGGATCATCCCGAGCTCGACCGGATCCACTTCGATTCGTCCCTCACGGGTCTCCCGCGCCACTTCCCCGCAGCTCGGGCATTCATGGACCACGACTCGGTAGTTCTTGCTCCCGCCCGTCTCCCCGGCCGCGAAGCGCCGGCACACTTCGGCCAGCGCCTCCGCCGCGTCGAAGCTCTCGCAGCCCACTTCCTTCCGCAGCTTGTCGATGGCCTCGTCGAGATGGACTTCCTTCCCGTCTCGGAAGCGGAACCCTCGCCCCACTTCCAGGTCCTTGCCCTGGGCTTGCCGGCGTAGCTCATAGATCGTCAGGTTCCGCGCTTTCTCCAGCCACTCGTCCACGTCCTCCCCCGTGGCGACCCGCGCCACCTCGGTCGCGGCCAAATAGCTCAGCCCCCCGCTCCGAAACACCTCGAGCAGCTCTGGCAGGTCGGTTCGTCGGGTGATCCGCAGCAGGTCGCTCAGCTTGCTGGACGAGATCTCCGCGACCTCCTTCGCGTAGGCCGTCATGCTCGCGTAGCCCAGCCGCTCGTAGAGCTTGCCCTCCTTGAGTTTGTGCAATACAAAAGCCATTTCCGCAGTCAGCCTGCGGCCGTCGACGACCAGCCCCTGCACGCGCTCGTGGGCTTCCATTGCCGCAAGAAACCGTTCTTCGGTGTTCAGGCTCACGGTCCCTCCCGATCTGCTCACAGTATAGCAGTGCACAAACTGAATTGCCATTATCGTTTACGTGTTTTGTTCGCGTCACATTCGCATCGCGCTCGCCGTGGGTGGGCCCAAGCGAGCCAGAACCGAGCCGAATCTGCGGGGCCGGAGCCGGAGCCGGGGCCAGGAAGCCAGGGCCAGGGGCCGGGAGCCGGGGGCAGGAAGCCAGGGCCAGGGCCGGGAGCCGGGGGCCGGGAGCCGGGAGCCGGGGGCCGGGGCCGGAGCCAGGGAGCCGCCCCACCCAGGCGCCCTCACTCCAGCGACAGCCCACCCGCCTCACGAGCGCCGCCCTC
>CALDQK010001130.1 GCA_937911525.1 uncultured bacterium | reverse complement strand
TCTTGCTGGGCGGCCTCGGCGCGAGCCCGCGCCACGGCGGCCTCCTCCGCGAGCTCGCTCAGGCGACGCTGGTGGCGACCCACGGTCAGCTCACGCCACATGCCGCGCAGGAGGAAGAAGCCACCCAAACCCGCGGCGCCGACCAGGCCGCTGGCAAAGTAGGGCTCGAGGGCGCGGCCCATGAACACCGCGCCGAGGAGCGAGAGGGCGCCGGCGACGCTCACGTAGACGACCGGCTTGACCCAGGAGCGGAGGTCCAGCGCGACGCCGAGCACGACCACGCCCAGGAACACGAGCACGTCGAGGAGGAAGAACACCGGCCAGGTCGTGTAGCGGACGCTGAGGCGGCTCGGGTTGGCCAGCTTCTCGAACAGGTAGGGCTGGCGGCCCTGAGGGATCTCGAGGTTGGGGTAGATCCCGCCGCCGCTGCGATGCACGGGCAGCGCGCGCAGGGCCGAGATCTGCTGGCGGGCGAAGCCCTGGGCCTGGCGGCGCTGGTAGCGATCGCGCCCGGTCCGCACGCCGAGGGCCTCCTTGAGGCTCTCCCAGAGGCTGGTCTCGTCGAAGTGCTTGGTCGCGTCCGTGTCGAACTCGAGGTAGGCGTAGCCCTCGGGGAGGTAGAGGTTGCGCGTCAGGCGGGCCACGGGGACCTGCTTGTCGCCCGCGAGGGGGAAGCGCAGCCCCGAGAGCTCCCGGGTCCCGGCCCGGCCCAGCTCCTGGGCCTGGAGGTCGTAGCGGAGGCGGACCAGGAAGGGGTCCTGCTTGCGCGTCTTCGTCACCTCGCCGAGGTGCACCTGGAGCGAGGGGCGCCCGTCGACCGGGGTGCCCTCCGACCAGTCCTCGTTCAGGCCGTCGACGTTGAGGCCCTTCATCACGGCGCCAGGCGGCAGGAGCACGGTCAGGAACTGCTCGGCGTTGTTCTGGACGGCGAGCCAGGCCTCGACCTTGAGCATCCCGTCGTGCCCCACCACCTCGTCGAGGTGCAGGTGCTTGACCAGGATCCCGAGGGGGGCCTGGAAGTCGTACTTGGTCAGGGCGAGCGCGAGCGTGTGCGGGTGGCTGACGTAGCGGTAGGCGTGGATCGGGTCCTGCTGACGGAGCGCCTGGGGCAGGTCCTGCTTGTCGCGCTTCTCGAGCGAGACCATTTGGGACTCGCTGATTACGAGGTTCTCGTGCTTCTTGAGCGCGATGTCCCCGGTCTCGCTGAAGCAGTCCAGCACGCTCAGCTCAGCGAGCTCGACGCTGCGCTGCTGACCGGCCTGGAAGTCCTCCAGCTTGATGTCGTATTCGCAGCGGATCACGAACTCACCCAGGCGCTTGCCCTGGAGCGCGATCGTCCAGGTCGCCTTGTCGCCCTCGACCTTGACCTGCTTGTCCTTGATCAGCCCCGGGCCCTCGAACTTGATGTCCTTCTCGTTGGCCAGGTTGGCCGGCAGCGAGAGCCGGACCTGCTCGACGCCGGCGTGCTCGACCTTGCAGCGGATCGCGCTCTTGACCTTGACCAGGTCCTCCTGGGCGTCGACCAGGGTCTCGACCTTGGCGGTGAGCTTGCTCTCCTTCTTCTTGACGTTGAAGTGCGCGGCGACGTCGTTGTCCCAGGAATACTTGAGCCCGAAGGTCAGCTCCTCGCCTGCGCCGGCGCGGTAGGGGAAGCCCTGCTGGAAGAGGCGACGCACGGCGAGGGGCAGGAGCTTCTTGCCCGAGTCGTCCTTGTCGTAGGTCAGCTTGAGGTGGGTCTGGCCCGCGACGCCGAGGAAGCCCTTCTCCTCCTGCACGTCGAGGAGGTCGACGCGCGGCAGGACGAGGGGGACCTCCCCGGTCTCGGGCTGCTTCTCGGCGCGCTCGACGCTGCCGGCCAGGTGGAGCCGGAAGCTGCCCTCGGGCCGCTGCGAGAGGAACTCGACCTCGAGCAGGGAGGAGCCCTCGTCCTCGGGGTCGTCGCTGAGCTGGTGGTCCTTCACGAAGTCGTCGGTCCAGGGCATCAGGTTGAAGCCGCGCGGAACCCGCAGGCGGACCGAGAAGATCCCCCGCTTGCGCACCTCGTAGACGATCTGGCTCCTGAGCTCGACCTCGTCGTCGCGGACCGTCGCCAGGCTGAACACCTTGCCCTTGACCTCGGCCACGATCGGGCGGGTCTGGAGCTCGAGCGACCAGGGCTGGCGGAGGTAGCGGAACACCTGGGGCGGGCGGCCGGCCGGCGGGAGCGTTCGCTTGCCGCGCCGGCGAGGCAGCCAGGACAGGTCCTTGGCGAGGCGCTGCGGCAGCTGCTTGACGTCGATCTGCGCCATGCCGCGCACGCCGCGGGGGTCCATGTCGACGAACTCCGACGCGCGGGCGGCGAGGACGCCGTCCTCGCGCTCGGTCCCCACCGTGCGGATCCGCGGGAAGGCCACGGCGTCGACGCCATCGCCCAGGTTGCGCTCGAGCCGGAGCAGCAGCTCGTAGGCCCCCTCGCCCTTGTCCGCCTTCTCGTGCAGGCGGATCACGATCTCCTGCTCGCCGTCGACGGCGCGGGGCTGCGGGTGCTGGCTGATGTTCTGTCCCTGGGCCGAGAGGAGTCGATAGCCCTGGGGGAAGCGGACGCGGAACTCGCCGCAGGGCGCCTGGAGGATGTCGTAGCGGATCCGGCTGGCGGCCTTGAGCACGCCCTCCTGCAGGAGCAGCGAGGTCTCGGTGTGCGCGAAGAGCATCGGCTCGAGCTTGGCCCCCTCGACCTCCTTGGGCTTGGGGTTCCACTTGACCCGCGCCGTGGCGGCGTTGCCGAAGTAGGCCCGGACCTCGGTCCGGTCCTCGGCGCTGAGGACCTGCTCCTCGGTGGCCAGCGCGTTCTCGACCGCGACCTTGATCCCCGACTGGGGCAGGCGGACCCGGAACTGCGTGAGGGCGGCGCGGGGCAGGTCGAGGCCGAAGCTCGACTCGCCGGGCTTGCTCGAGACGGGGACCGCGAAGGAGGCCGTGGTGCGCACCCGGCCGGCGCCCTTGACCACGATCCCGTAGCCCGTGAGCGAGGCCGGCCGACGATCGGCGGGCACGTGCTGGACGAGCTGGGAGAGGGGACCGACGACCGCTTTGCCGCCGGTCGCGCTGATCGACTCCAGGCTGGCCTTGCCGAGGCCGATGGGCACCACGACCCAGGCGTCGTCGCGCAGGACCTCGACGTCGAAGGTGGCGCTGAAGCGCGCGACCCGCTCTCCTGCTTCGCCGCGGAAGCTGGCGCCGACCAGCACGTAGTCGGCGGGAGGCGGCTCGGGGCGCGCGTCCGGCTGCTTGGTCGCCTTGCCGCGGTTGGCGCGCTCGATCAGGCGGCGCAGGTCTGCGTAGGGGACGAACACCCCGCCCTTCTCCGCGTCGAAGATCTGATCGAACTCCTCGATGGGCACGTAGACCCGCTCGGGAGTCTCCTGCGCCAGCGCAGGGGCGCTGAGCAGGGTTGCGATCGCGAGAAGGAGGGGGAGGCGCTGTCGGCGCTTCATGTTCGCTCCGGGACGCTCGTGGCTGGGGGCGGTAGGGGCCGCGCGTCGGGTTGGACGCTGGCGACCCTGCTGGAGTTCTGGGTTCATGCGGCGCTCCCCTCGCCCGTCGCGGCGCGCTCCGGGAAGAGGGGGCCGTGGCGGAGCGCGACCAGGCTGAGGATCACGCTCAGGGCGAGGCCGCCCGGGTGGGCCAGGGCCGCGCCGGCCAGCCCCGCGCCGCCGATCAGCGCCAGGGTCTGCGCTGCGCCCTTTCCGGGGACGGGGCGGTGCAGGCCGAGGCGGAGCAGGGCGGCCAGGAGCAGGAGCAGGACCGCGCCCTGGCCGAAGCGCAGGGCGGTCCGACTGGTCCCGCCGTCGCTGCTCTCGAAGGTCAGCTGAGGGGCTTCTTGTGAGCGGCTGACGAAGTGGAAGGCGCGCCCCGGCGTCGCGAAGCGGACCCGGATCGAGAGCTGCCCCTCGTGGCGGCGTGTGCCGTCCGTCCGGCCCTCGTCGCCCTCGTTGCGCTCCTCACGCTCGACGACGTCGCCGTAGCCCTTGTTGCCGAGCATGGCCTTGTCGCTGCCAGCCTGGCCCTCCTGGAAGAGCTCGGCGTTCTTGAGCGAGAGCTCGTCGCCCTTCTTCACGCGCAGGACGTAGGTCTGGCGGCGGCGCTCGGCGAGGACCTGCTGCTGTTGCTGCTGCTTCTGCTGCCCGGCGGCCTGGTTGGGGACGGCGATCACCTGCCCGTCCTCCTCGGCCTCGTTCTCGACGCCGGTCCAGCGGGTCTTCTGACCGCGCTTGAAGTAGACCTCGTTGCGGGCCCAGCCGTCGCTGCCGGCGCGGAAGGAGTTTCCGTCGACGATGACCTGCTGCCCAGGCCCCTGCTGGAGCTGGTCGCGGCCCTGGTCCTTGCGCTGGCGGCTCTGGATCTGCTGATCGAGCTGGCGGTAGGTCCGCGCGACCTTGTCGAGGACCTGGCCCAGCTGCTCTCCCTCAGCGCTCTGGGCCTTGCCCAGCCCGGCGGTCTGCTTGGCCTCACGCAGCTGGCTGAGGATCCGCTCCTTTTGAACGGCGAGGTTGCCCGCGGCGACGGCTTGCTTCTTGCCGCGCCCGGTGCGGGCCAGCTCGTCGAGGCGCGCCAACTCCTCGACGCCTTGCTGGGCGACGACGACCTGGACCTCGGCCGGGGTGCTCGGCTCGACGTTGCCCTTGAAGCCGCCGTGGCGGTAGCCCTCCGGGAGGTAGGTGGTCCAGAAGGTCTTGCCGACCTCGACCCGTTCAGTGGCCAGGCGAGGACCGAGGACCTCCAGGCTGCCGGCGCCGAACTCGCCCGCGGGCGGCGTGGCGTAGGTCAGCTCGACGTCGAAGGAGAGGTCGGCGGCGCTCTTCTTGGGGAGCGGGATCAGGGCCAGGCGGTCCTGGCGGTGCAGGCGGCGCGGCTTGCCGGCCACGAACACGCTCCACACCTCGGCGTTGGGGGGCAGCTCGAGCGAGAGGAACTGCAGGCGCAGGTTGCTGACCCGATAGCGGGCGCGGTGACGGACCTCCCCCTGGCGAGTGAACACGCTCTCGATGTGCGCCCAGTGGACCTGAGCCGGCGGGGGGAGCGTGACCTCGCGGGCCTTCAGCCGCAGCGACGCCTCCCAGGCGTCGTCCTTGGCGAGGGGCACCTCGTAGACGAGGACGAAGTCGTCCGCGCCCTTGCCGGCGGGCAGGGCGGCTGCGTCGGCCGCGCGACCCTCCTTGATCACGCCCGACTTGGCGGCCTCCTCGAGGAGGTCCGCCACCTCGGGGGCCTTCTCGACCAGCACGTAGCCGCGGACGGCGCGGTCGACCCCGCGCAGGCCCACGGCGGGCAGCGCGAAGGGCTCGCCGCTGGGGAGCACCTCCTCCCACTCGAGCGCGAAGTCGTAGAACACCTCGGCCGGGCTCTGGAGGCCGACGCGGACCAGGGTCAGGCCTTCGCCTGCCGGGGTGCGTGTGACGTCGCGCTGGTTCTGCGCGCGGACGCGCGCCCGCTCGGCGACGGCGCTGGGGACGGTCACCCCGAAGCGCTCGACGCCGGCGTGCTCGATCTCGAAGAGCGGGCGGAGGACGTAGCGGACGACGTCCCGCTCGACCCGGGCGTGGAGGACCCAGCTCCCGGTGACGTAGGGAGAGGGGCGCGAGACCTCGAGGGGCACCTGGCAGAGCCCGGCCTCGCGGGCCTTGGCCCGCGCGTAGCCCAGGCGCCAGCGACCCCCGCGCTCGGGGGCCTGCCAGCGGCGTGTCAGTTGGTTCACGTCGCGCAGGGTCAAGGCGTCGATCTGAGCGCTGGGGCGCAGCTCGAGGCCGCCCGTGGTGGCGATGGCGATCTGGGTGGCCTCACGCGCGACGCCCAAGGGGCGCAGGTCAGGGAACTCGAGCTTGCCCTCGTCTCCGAGCGCCAGGCGACGCACGAGGCGCAGCCCGAGGGTCGCCTGCCCCGAGAGGCCCGAGCCGAGCCCGAAGGCGTAGACCTGGGTAGCGTCGTCGGGCTTGCGGACGTCGACCTCGCGCACGTCGAGGCCCTGGTGCGCGACGAGGGTGTAGCCCGCAGGGGCGAGGACCTCGAGGCGATACACCTTGCCCCGGCGGACGTCGTAGCGGACCTTGCCCTCGATCACGTAGCGGTCCGGGCGGATCGTGGCGCGGACCTCGGTCTCGGCGTAGACCTCGCTGCCCTCGGCGACCTGCTCGACCTCGAGGCTGCAGGGGCGACGAGAGAAGCCGTAGGCCCAGCCGACCTCCTGGGCCCCCGCCTCGCTCGCCAGACCGCTCAGCTTCATGCTGTCGATCTGGCGCAGGCGCTGGAGCTGAGCGGGGCGGATCTTGAGGCCTGCGTCGGCGGCGAGGCCGATCGAGCCGGACTCGCGGCTCACGCCCTGGGCGACGAGCTGCGGGATTCGATAGTGCCCGGCCTCGGCCTGGGCGCCCTCGCTGCTGATCTCGGCCGCGATCGTGACGGTGGCCTTGCCCTGGACGGGGCTGCGCAGGGCGATGCGCAGCTGACCCTTCTCGACGTGCCAGCTGCGGAGGCCCTTGGTCTCGACCCGGGTCAGCTCGAGTCCCGCGGGGACCTGGAACACGAAGCCCTCGCGGCCCGCGCCCGAGATCGTGAAGGAGGTCCGCGAGAGCAGCTCGAGGCGACCCCGGCGCACCCGGATCAGGGAGTCGGTCTCGGCCGAGGCCTCGGACGCGCCCGCGGAGAGCTCCTCGCGGGAGCGGAGCGAGACGCTGACCGTGCCGGCGTCGCCGAGGCTCGCCAGCACGGTGCGCTCGCCCTCCACGGACTCTTCGCGCTGGGCGCGGGCGCCGCCGACCACCACGCGGCGATCCGTGACCGAGGTCTGGACGGCCAGCCGCGCGGCCAGGGTGGGCACGGTCTCGAAGCTGAAGCCGCCGCCCCGGCGGGGGACGACGAGGTCCAGCGAGACGGTGTAGCGACCCGGACCCTTGGCGACCAGCTCGTAGCCGCCGCTGGGGGCGACGCGGACACGCGCCTCGGGGAGGGCGCCCTTGACCTCGGCGCCCGAGAGGCCGCTGCCCTGCAGGCCGAGCGCGACCCGCTGCCAGCCCTCCTCGAGCAGCTCGACCGAGACCTCGGCCTCGAGGCTCAGGCCGCTGGCGGGGTCGAGGCGACCGCGGTAGTCGACGCGGGTGATCAGGGAGGGGCGAGGCGGGCGGACCTCGGTCTTGGGCTGACGCTCGGGGAAGGCCCGGCGCATCAACCGCTGGTAGACGTCCTTGGGCAGGTAGACGCGACGGCTGTTGGGGATTCGGCCCTTGACCTGGGCCGGGTCGCCCGAGTCGTAGGGGACGAACACGCGGTCAGCGCTCTCGGCTTCGTCCTGGGCACGCTTGCCTTGGGCCTGCGCGGGGCTGGCGAGGCCGCCCAGCGCGAGCAGGAGCGCGGCGGCGCTGGTGACGCGCGAAGCAGCGGCGCTGGCCGGGACGCCTGCGCCGGTGGCCTCGGGCTCGAGGTTGCGCAGGGCGGCGCGCAGGCGTCGCAGCGGGTGGGTCGCCCACAGGCGACCGAGGGCGACGAGGAGCAGGACCGGCGTCGCGACCAGGAGCCCGAGGGTGACGGCGTTGAGCAGGGAGGCGGCCGTGGCGCTCGAGACCAGGCTCCCGGTCACGCCGCAGGCGCCCAGCGCGATCAGGAGCAGCGCGACGGCGTTCAGGCGAGCGGCGTGGGGGAGGGCGATGGCCAGGAGGAACGCGACCAGGGCAGCCAGCCCGGCGAAGCTCACCAGCGCCCGCTCCCGGATCAGCTCGACGCGGAGGCGGGAGTCGCCGCCGGGGCGCTGGAAGCCGAGGGTGTTGCCGACCGCGTCCAGGCGCAGGACGAGGCTGCGCAGACCGACCTGCCAGCCGCTCGTGGTCTGGGGGAGCAGGCCGGCGGCCTTGCCCACGTCCCGGCGGAAGTCGCGGAGCCCGTTGAGCTGCTCGGCCGACACGACCGGCTTGGGCTTCTTGGCGCTCGGCTGCTCGGCAGCGCGGGTCTCGGGCATCTCCACGTCCTTGCTCTTCTTCTCGTCCTCGGCCACGGCGCCGCCCTTCCGGTTGAGGCCGTCGGTCACGCGGTCGGCAGCGGGGAGGTCCCCGGTCATGGGTTCGGGCTCACCGGCGCTGCCCCCAGGGGCCTCGGCCGGGTCAGGAGTGGGCTCGTCGTCGGCGGGGGCGTTCTTGTCGAGCTGAAGCGAGGGGGGATCGATCTGGGCCACGCCGTCCTCGTCGTCTCCGTCCATGGACCCTTCGACGCGGCCGAGGTGGTCCAGGTTCTCGCGAGCGCCCTCGAGCCCGTTCTGCGCGTTGGACTTCCGGCGGAGCTCCTCGAAGAGCTCCTCGGGGCGCTGCCGCTCCTCCTTCGCCTTGCGCTTCTTGCCGCCGCGGCGGCGGCTAGGACGCGCGGGCTGACGCGCGGGTTCGGCGGCCTGCGGAGCGAGGGACTCGGGCGGGGCAGCGGGAGCCATTGCCTCGTCGGCGCGCTCCTTCTCGAGCGCACGGCCGACCTTGGCTTGTTCCTTGTAGGCGTCGCCGCCCCACGCGCCCCGGTCGGCCAGGGCCGCCGGCCGCTCTCGCCCGCCCTTGGTCATCATGAGCGAGCAGGTGAAGAGGAGCCCGCCGATCAGCAGCGCTGCGACGACCAAGCCCCAGAAGCGCTTGCTGCGGAGCAGCGCGAAGCTGGCGTCGCCGGCCGCCTGACCGGCGTGGAGCGAGCGGCCGAGCAGCCGCAGCGAGGCCAGGCGCGCGCTGGCGGAGGACGCGATCAGGAGCCCGACGAGGAGCGCGAGGCCCGCCCAGAGCGCGACCGGGTTGCGGCGGAGGTCGCCGGCTCGCCGCAGCAGGGGCTGGACGCCGGGGAGGGCGGCGCCGTCGAGGTTGCCGGCGACGGCGAGGACGCGGTAGTCCTCGGGGAGGGAGAGCTCCCAGCGGGTGGCGAGGACGGGGACCTCGTCGCCCTGGGCGCCAAACTTGAGCGCGGGGGCGGCGAGGTCGGCGGCGCCCCACAGGCCCCAGGGCTGGGCGGCCTGGGTGTAGGTGGCCACGACGGTGGTCGGCTCGTCGGGGCCCTTGCTGCCGACGGTCGGGATCGGGATCAGCTGGACGCCCTCGCTCGCGGCGGGCTTCACGCCCTGGCCGTCGACGACGACGCTCCAGAGCTGGGCGCCCTCGGGCAGGCGGAGGGCGAAGAACTGGTTGTCGAGGTTGCGCAGGCGAAAGGTCGCCACGTGGCGAGCGCTGCCGTCGGGGCCGGCGGAGGTCTGGAGGCGGAGCGACTCGGCCACGGCGCTCAGGACGGGGGCCGCGGCGTGGCGGCGGACCGAGAGGGTCAGCGCGTGGTCGGGGCGGACCCAGGAGTAGGCGAAGAGCGGCCGGCCGCTGGCCTCGGCGTCGGCCGAGGCCGGGTCTGCCAAGGGCGGGACCTCGGTGACCTCGATCGGGCGCAGGCCGCGGGGGGTGGCCGAGACCTCGCCGGCGCCGCCGGAGAAGATCGCGAGCGTGCCGCGCTGGCGGCTGGCGCCCGCGACGGAGAGGCGGGGGAGGGGGGCCTCGAGCGCGTCGCCCTCGGGCTGGGGGAGGTGGGTCTGGAAGCGCAGCGCGAGGGTGCGCTGGCCGGACCAGCGGCGGGCGAAGCGGACGCGGACGCGGTCGCGGCCGTCGTCGGCCTGGCCGAGGAGCTCGCGCTCGGCGAGGACGTCGGGGCCGCGGACGTCGAGGACGGCGCCGGTGCCGGCGGGTGCGAGGAGCTCGAGGCGGTCGAGGGGGGCGCCGGTGACGTCGAGGGTCAGCTGGAGCTGGCTGGTGAGCACGCGCTCGTGGACGTGGTGGTGGGCGAGCTCGCGGACGGCGAGGCGGGTCTCCTTCTCGGCGACGCGGAGGGCGCCGCGGTATTGCTCGGCCTCGATCCGGTAGCCGAGGACGAGGCCGGGGACGTCGAGGCCGACGCGGGGCAGCTCCTCGGCGGGGATCGGGCGCAGGCCCTGGAGGCCCTCGGGCTGGAGGGAGAAGGCGGGGTCGCCGGCGAGGCCGAGGTGACCGCGGAGCTCGCTCATGGGGGCGCCCTCGAAGCGGGGCAGGGGGAGGAGCTGTCCGGCGAGGCCGTCGGGGAGCTCGCGGGTGGCCTCGAGGGTCAGGAGCAGCTCGTCGCCGGCGCGGAGGCCCTCGGTCAGGTCGCAGAGCAGCTCGAGCTGCTGCAGGGCGGGGTCCTGGCGCTCGCCGAGGGCGCGCTCGCTGAGGCGGTGGGCGGGGCGTCGTCCGGCGGCGTCGCGGACGATCGCCTGGGCGAGGGCGTAGCCGCGGGGGAGGCGGGCGCGGACCTGGAACACGGCGCCGGCGGTGACGGTGAAGCGGTAGAGGACGAGGGCCTTGACCTCGCGAGGCTCGAGGACGAGGGCGGCCTGGAGGCTGAGGCCGACCTGGGCGGCCTGGGGGGCGGCGGCGAGGAGGAGGCGCTGGTCGCTGGCGCGGGGGTCGCCCCCGCTGCGGCGGTAGACGCGCAGCAGCGCGGCGTCGCCCGCGGAGCGGAGGGCGGTGCGGGGGAGGGCGGCCAGGTCGGCGCGCTCGAGGCCCTGGACCTCGCGGAAGTCGATCAGGGTGTCGGGGCCGGCGGCGAGGCCGACGAGTCCGTCGACGCGCTGGAGGTCGAGGAAGCGGAGGGGGCGGAGGGGGACCTCGCTGGGCTGGGCCTCGGCGCCGGGCTTGCCGGCGGCGAGGGGGAGTTCGGCGGCGAGGCGGACGGTGAGCGCTCCGGCGCGGGGGGCCTCGAGGCGGAGCTCGAGGCGGTCGGCGCGCTGGAGGTAGCCGAGCTGGGCCTGGTCGCAGCGGAGGTCGCGGACGACGAAGCCGGGGGGCAGCTCGAGCTGGAAGGTCTGGCGGGGGGCGCGGTGGACGCGGAGCTGGAGGGTGGCGTCGAGGGCGACGACGCCGCGGCGGAGGGAGAAGAGGGAGTGGTCGGTGCAGGTGACGTAGGGGGCGGTGCGGGCGGCGGCGCGGCGGGGGCGCCACTGGAGTGCGAGGGCGCGGGTGGCCTGGGTGCCGCCGCCGCAGGCGCCCTCGACGAGGGTCTTGCCGCCCTGGGCGGTGGTCCACAGGGCGGGGTCTTCGGCTCCGGGGACGAGCTCGAGGTCGCCGGGGAGGACGAGGCGGAGGGAGGCCGCGGCGGCGCGGGGGAGGGGGAAGGAGAGCTTGCCGCCGCCGCGCTCGTCGGTGGGGAGGACGCGCTGGGCGAAGGTCCAGCGGACGGCGCGGGGCTGGGCGCTGGTGGAGGCGTCGAGCCACACGACGGGGCCCTGGTCGGTGATCAGGACGCGAGCGGGGCGGCCGTCGACCCACACGCCCTCGAGGCCGAGCTCGCGCAGGGGGAGGGGCAGGGCGAGGGGGCGCTGGCTGAGGACGGCGACCTGGGCGGTGGCGCTGATCAGGGCGGTGTCGCCGCTGACCTCGCCCTGGACCTCGAGGGACTGGATCGTGGCCGCGAGGGGCGCGGGGGCCTCGGGCTGGCGGGGGGCCCGCCGGCCCTGGGCGGCGGCGCGAGCCTCGAGCTTCTCGAGCTCGGCCTGGGTCAGGAGCACGCCGCCGGGGTGGCGGGCCAGCACGCGCGAGAAGGCCCGCTTGGGCACGAACACCCGCTCCAGCCCGGGCTCCTCGCGCTCGGCCTCCTGCGCGGAGGCCGAGCCGGCGAGCAGCAACAAGGCCCAGGCGAGGGGGAGGGTCGAGCGCTTCACTGGGCACCCCCTGCTCCGGCTGCGCCCGTCGCGGCGGGGTCTCCCCCGGCGGTCGCGCGCTGGAGCGTGGCCTCGGCCTCGGCGGCCTGCGCCCGGGCGCGAGCCACCTGCGCCTCACGCTCGGTCCGCTCTGCGTTGCGCTCCGCCTGGCGCTCGGTGACCTCGCGGACCACCCCGCGCAAGAGGAAGAACGCGATCAGGCCGACGCCACCCAGGAAGGCGGCGGCGAAGAAGGGCTCGAAGGCGCGGCCCGCGACGGCGCCGCCGGTCATGGACACGGCCACCACCGCGAGCGGCAGGATCCAGGCCGAGGGGAGGAGCTGCTTCTTGTCGACCAGGAACCCGGCCACGATCACCGCGGCGAGGATCAAGAAGTCGAGCAGGTAGAAGAGCGGCCAGGCCATGGCGGTCACGCGCAGGCTCAGGCCGCCGTCGAGGCGCTCGAAGAGGTAGGGCTTGGCGTCGCGCGGCGGGTCGAGGGGCTCGTAGACGCCAGCTTGCCGGCCGCCCATCGCGCTCAGGCGCGCGATCGCGGCCTCCGCCGCGCGGGCTCCCTGGCGCTGGGCCGAGGGCCGCAGGGGCTGACCGCGCAGGGCGCGCAGCCACCCGGTGAGGGTGCTCCACACCCCCCGCTCGGCGAAGTGCTTGGTCCCCTCCACGTCGAAGGAGAGGTAGGCGTAGCTCTGGGGCAGGTAGAGGGTCCGGGTGTGCCGCGCGATGCTCACGCGCTGCGGGGCGCCCGCCGCCTCCGCGCCCGCCTTGGGGGCGTCGAGGGGGAACGCGAGCGCGAGGGGCTCGAGGGAGCCGAACGCGCCTGGGACGGGGAAGGCCGGAGCCGGAACCTTGTAGCGCATGCGGACCTGGAAGGGCGCGCCCTGGCTGGAGCGTGTGACCGCGCCGAGGTCGATCAAGACGACTCGGCGGTTGGGGGCGGCCGGGTCGGCGTCGCCTTGGCGCCAGTTGACGGCGCGCCCGTCGACCTTGAGCCGGCGCATCTCCGCCCCAGGAGGGAGCTGAACGCGCAGGTACTGCTGGCTGCGGTTCTGGACCGAGATGATCGCCTCCGCCTGCAGGCCGCCGGCCTCCTCGACGACCTCGGCCTGGTGGAGGTGGCGGATCAAGATCCCCTCCGGCGCGCGGAAGTCGTACTTCGTGACCAGGAGGGAGAGCTGATAGGGCCAGCCCTGGACCCGGTAGGCGCGGATCGTCCCCGGCTGGCGGAGCGACTCGGCGAGCTCGCGCGGGTGGCGCGACTCGACGAGCGCGCGACCGCTCTCGCTCAGGACGAGATTCTCGTGCTTGCGCAGCGCTATGTCCTCGGTCTGTCGCGCGCAGTCGAGGATCTCCAGCGGGGCGAGGGTCACACGCTTCTGCTGGCCCGCGGCGAAGCCGTCGAGCTTGATCTTGTAGCTGCAGCGGAGCGTGAAGCGCCCCTGGCGCTTGCCTTGGAGCGAGACCGTCCAGGTGGCCTCGTCCCCCTCGACCGCGACGTCGCTGCCGGTGATGCCCTCGCGGGCGAACACCAGCGCGTCCTTGAGCGCCCTGGGACCGCGCAGGCGGACCTGCTGGACCCCCGCGTAGTCGACCTGGAAGCGGAGCGTGCTCGCGACGCGGACCTGGTCCTCCTGGAAGTCGACCAGGGTCTCCCGCTCGACGCGGACCCTCGGCTCCCGCTGGCTGACGTTGAACTCGGCCTGGGACTCGGCGGGGTCGCCGTGGCGGAAGCCGAAGGCCAGCTCCTCGTTGGGGCCTGCGGCGAATACGTAGCCGCCTCGGGCCAGGTCGCCCAGCGAGAGCGGCCACAGGGCCTGCTTGTTGGCCAGGCTGAGCTGGAGGTGGCTGGCCGCCGCGACGCCGAGCAGGCCGTCCTGCTTCTTGGCGCCGAGCAAGCGGAGGGGCTCGACGCGGGCCAGCGCGCCCGCCTCGTTCGCGCGCCGCAGCGAGCCGAAGAGGGGGAAGCTGTGCTGGCCGACCGCGAGGGGCCGCGCCATTTGGATCACCAACACGCGCTGGTCTCCGCGCTCCTCGACGCGGTGATCGCGGACGCGCTCGGAGTTGGCGATGTCGAGCAGGGCGAAGTTCGCCGGGAGCGCGAAGCTGAGGTCGAACACGGGGCGCTCGCGGACCTCGATCTTGGCCGTGGTCGCGAGCCCGATCTCGTCGTCGCGGACGACGCCGAGGCTGAAGAGCCGGGCCGAGACCTCGGCCTGGACCTGGCGGGTCACGACCTCGAGGGACCACGGCTGGCGGGGATAGCGGAACACCAGGGGGGGCTCGCCGCTCTGCCCCTCGTCCTTGGCCTGCCAGCCGAGCCGCCCGAGCAGGTCCGCGTGGGGGAAGTCGCTGACCTCGAGCTTGCTCAGGCCCTGCTGGGTGCGGGGCTCGAGGCGCAGGAAGCGCGCGGCCCGGACCGCGACGCGGCCGGAGTTGCGCTCGGTGCCGAGGGGCTCGGGGGAGGAGATCTGGAGCTCCTTGGCGCCCTCCGGGAGGAGCTGCTCGCAGCGGAGGTCGATCTGGAAGGGGGAGCGGGTCGGGCGAGCCAGCTCGATCGTGACGATCTGGCGCTCGCCCTGCTTCTGGGTCTGGGGGTAGCGCGCGAAGGACACGCCCTGGGCGCTGAGGAAGGTCGCGCCGGGAGGCAGCGCGATCCGCAGGGTGCGGATCGGGGCCTGGTGGACCCGGTAGGAGATCCGCGCGTCGGTGTGGAGGACCCCCTCCTCGAGCTTCACGGCGGCGTCGGTCTCGGCGTAGAGGAGCGGGTCGAGGGCCACGGTCCCGGTCGGCTCGGCGCGCTCGCTGCGCGGGGTCCAGGTCACGTCGAGTCGCGCGGCGGCGGGGTAGAAGGCGGTCAGCGAGCGCTCCTCGCCCTGGCTCGAGAGCGATCCGCGCGCCCGGGGGCCGCTCCCCTCGTCGAGGCTGAGGGTGACCCTGTTGAGCGCGGTCGCCGGCAGGCGGAGCTGGAAGCTGGCCCGTCCGGCCGTGCGGGCGTAGGGGACGGTCAGCTCGAGGCGGAGGGTGCGGCGCCCCTTGCCGGAGAGGAGGACGCCGTAGCCGCTGGTCCGCGCGGGCTTTCGCGCCGCGGGCGCTCGTCGGGCGAGCTCGGCGAGGGCGCCCACGACGGCGGGCTGGCCGCCGACCTCGGCGCTGGTCAGCGCCGCCTCGTCGAGGCCGAGGGGCACGATCGTCCAGCCCTCGCCCCCGACGAGGTCGATATCCAGCGTGCCGGCGCAGCGCACCAGCGAGCCCTCGACTCGGCACTCGAAGGCGGCCCCCACCAGGGTCGGCGTGTTGGGGCGCGGCGGATCCCTTCGCGGGGGCGTCGGGTCGCTGGACTCTCCCCGGATCAGGCGCAGCAGCTCGTCGTAGGAGACGAGCACGCTCCCGTCGGGGCCGAACACCCGCTCGAGGTCGCCGCGCGATGGCTCTCGAGCCTGCGCGCTGGTGGTGAGGGCGGGCGAAAGGAGCGCTGCGGCCAGCAGAAGAGGCAGGGCGGCGCGCTTGGAAGCGGTGGTGCTCACGGATGGACCTCCACGAGCTTCCTCAGACGACGGCCGGGCCCGTCTGGTTCTCGGCCGGTTTTGACGGCAGCTGCGCCGCTTAGGTCGACTGGCATTGGGTCTTCCCCCCACGAAGGGAGCACCCTATCCCGGCGGTCCGACAAAAAGCCGAACACGGGCTCCGTCGCGACCAGGCTCGGCCTGACGGCGGGGTTGGCTAGACTCGACACCTCGAAGCGCCGAGCGGCGTCAGGGGCGTGTGATCGAGACACCCCCCGAGACGACCGACCAGGAACGACCCAGCGGGAGCACGAGCTGCGGAACACCCGGCTCAGCCGTCCGCGGCAGAAAGAACGACGTGAGAAAGACCTACCGAGGGTTGACCCTCGACCGCTTCCAGCGGCAGGCCATGGAGGCCGTGGCCCGCGGGGAGAACGTCGTGGTGGCCGCGCCGACGGGCTCGGGCAAGACCCTGATCGCCGAGTACGCGATCGAGCAGGCGGTCGAGCGCGGGGAGCGGGTGATCTACACCGCCCCGATCAAGGCCCTCAGCAACCAAAAGTATCGCGACCTCTCCGAGCTCTATCCGGGCAAGGTCGGGATCTCGACCGGGGACGTCTCGATCGAGTCCAACGCGCCGATCGTGGTCATGACGACCGAGATCTTCCGCAACACGATCTTCGACAACCCCGAGCGGGCCGAGCAGATCGGCTGGGTGATCTTCGACGAGGTCCACTACCTCGACGACCCCGAGCGCGGCACGGTGTGGGAAGAGTCGCTCATCTTCGCGCCCAAGAACGTGCGGATCCTCGCCCTCTCCGCCACGGTCTCCAACCTCGACGAGTTCGTCGACTGGCTGCGCGAGGTCCGGGATCACCCGGCCCGGGTCGTGCTCGAGACGCGGCGCTCGGTGCCGCTCGAGGTCCACGCCTGGTCGACCGAGGGGGACGTCGCCCCGATCCACGAGCTCGATCGCTTGCAGATCGGCCGGCGCGGCTACCGCTCCCGCTACAAGAAGCGCCAGGAGGACGTGCGCGGCTACTACGAGCGCAGCCAAGAGGGGCTGGTCGAGCTGGTCAAGGACCGCGAAGAGCTGCCCCTCTTGTTCTTCCTCTTCTCGCGGGCCGCCTGCGAGCGGCTGGCCCTCGGCGTCGCGCTCCATCACGACCTGGCCCGCGACGAGGCCGCGGGGCGCGAAGCTCGCGACGAGTTCCTCCGCCTCGCGGCCGCCTTCGAGCTGGACCCCGCCGACCCCGAGGTCGGCCAGCTGGCGGGCATGGTCCAGCGGGGGGTGGCCTATCACCACGCGGGGATCCTGCCCGCGCTCAAGGAGGTGATCGAGCGGCTCTTCGCCGGGAACCACATTCGCCTGCTCTGCGCGACCGAGACCTTCGCCCTCGGCGTGAACATGCCGGCGCGGGCCGTCGCCTTCGAGGGCGTGATGCGCTGGAACGGGTCAGCCCGGGTCCCGCTCAAGACGCGCGAGTATCAGCAGATGGCGGGTCGCGCCGGGCGGCGGGGGATC
>CALDQK010001129.1 GCA_937911525.1 uncultured bacterium | reverse complement strand
TAACCCTAGCCTAACCTCGGGCGTGATGAACTGCGCCCAGCGCGGCTCCCGCAGAGCTCGACCTCGCCACCCTCGCGGCGAAGTGCGAGGAGGCCTACCTCGGGCTCCAGCCGCGCGCTGCGCTCGAGCGACTACAGGAGGCTGCGGTTCGGGCCCCCGGCGGCCAGGTCCTCGCGCTCCTGGCCAAGCACCTGGTGCGCGCCGGTCGCTACCGCGAGGCGCGCGAGGCCCTGGCGCGCGCCGACGCGCTGGGCTCCCCCCCGCCTTTTCCCCTCCTCCGCTGGGAGGGCGGCGGCGGCGGGATCGCCTTCCCCGACCCCGACGCCCGCGCCTGGCTCGCGCGCCAAGCCACTCACGAGGACGAGGACGCGGCCCACCTGGGTCCGGCCTGGATCCCCGTCGAAGGCGGGCTGTGGACCGTGGCGCCCTCTGGCGCGATCTCCGCGCAGGGGCTCGGCTTGAGCGCCTACGACTGCTCGCTGCGCCTCTTCGCCCCCGCCGAGCGGAGCGCGCGCCGCCAGCGCTTCAGCGTCGAGCTGCGCCTCGACTGCACCCGGCGCAAGGCCTACGCGGGCCTGGCCTTCGGGGTCCTCAACCCCAAGGACTACTACGCCCTCTTCGCTTTCTCAGCCGACCCCCAGGACACGGGCTCGACCCAGATCGTCCCCTACGGCCAGGCGAAGCGGCTCAAGCAGACCCAAGGGCGCTGGCCCAAGTTCCTCCGCCTGGTCCGCGTCCAGGGCGGGAGTTATCAGCTCATGGGCTCCAAGACCTGGCGGATCGACTTCGCCGACGACGAGTTCGTGAAGCTCGAGGTCGTGCTCGAGGGCAACACGGTCCGGATCGCAGCCGGCGGCCAGGCCTTCAGCGCCGAGCGCGCCCAGGCGAGCGCGGGCCGGGTCGGCCTTTGCCATTACTTCGACACCGTCGCCGAGTTCCGCGCGTGGACCTGGAGCGGCGAGTAGAGCGAGCGGGAAAGGGGCCTTCCGGGCCCTTCCCAGGGAAGGGCCCGGAAGGCCCCGCCCGCCCCGACGCCGCGGCGCCCGCGGCGGCCTCGCGCGCGCCTTGCGTCGCGCGATCCGGACGGCGACCAGCCCCGGCCGCCTGCTGGCGACCGGGGTCTCGTCGGTGGGCTTGTGGGGAAATGCGCGCCGGCCCTGGCGCTAGATCCAGCCGGGCGGACCCGTGGGCGTGTAGATCAAACCCTCGTCGAGCGCCTTCTGCTCGCTCATGACCCTCGCGCCGTGCGCGACCGCCATTTGGTAGGTCCCCAGCGGGAACTCCTTGTTGCGCTGCTTGGGCCACTTCTTTCGCACCGCGTGGTAGCGGCGCCGCCAGGCGACCAGGCACTTGAGGACCTCCTTGCGCATGTCGCGGTCCCTGCAGGCCACGACCGGGGTCAGGCTGTAGTCCGACACCGTGCTTCCTGCGCTCGAGAGGGGATCCACCGCCTGCACGGCCTCGGCACCCAGCACGCTCTTGCCCTCTTGGCTCCGGCGACGGCGGTGCTCGGCCTCGCGCTCGTCGAGGCTCGCCTGGATCAGGACGCGGGCTTGGGGCTGGATCGGCGCGTAGGTCGGGGGCGTGACGATTCTGAGGGTCGCGCTCTCGGGCAGCCGGCTCCGGTCTCGCTCGCGCGACTGCTCTCGCTTTCGCTCTCGGCGACGGCGGGCTGCCCGTTGGCGGGCCTCCTCCTTCGTGTAGCCCGCGTCCCGATCGGCTTGGAGCGCGGCCTTGAGATCCTGTGCGTATTCGCGCCGCTGCTCGTCGCGCTGGCGACGGGCGACGTCGGGATCGGGGGAGAGCGCGTTCCCGCAGCCGCCGAAGAAGGCGCCCTCGGGGCGCTCGAAGGGGAAAGAGTGGCCCCAGGCCTCGGGGCCGAAGTGCAGCCCCGGCCACTCGTCGAGGGTCTCGACCAGGTCCGCTGCCGCAGGGTTGGCCAAGGCGTAGACCAGTCGATCCCGGAGCGCCTCCTCGCCGTGGATCTCGGTGTTGCGATAGGACCCGGGAGCCCAGAAGTTCTCGCCGCGGCCGAGGCGGTGGTTCATGGCCTTGGCGATCAGGGAGTCGGCGTAGCAGAAGAACCTGGGCAGGTGGCTCTCTTGACCCGGGTCGTGGGCGTCGGTCGCGACGACCTCGAGGTGGTTCGACATGGCCACCAGGGCGTGGATCTGAACCCGGTGGTAGCGCTCGTTGGCCACGGCCAAGCAGTAGCCGACCAGCTGGTTCGTCCACTCGTCGGGGACCAGAAAGAAGCAGCGCCCCGCGCAGCGACGGCTGATCGCGTGGGCCTGGTTGGGCAGGAGGCGGCGGACGAGGCTCATGAAGCTGGAGCGGGCAAAGGGCGAGCCAGAGGCAGTAGGCCTAATCCCTTTGGCGGCGGTGACGGACGAACGGGCGTTCGTTTCGTCGAGGAGGTCGACGGGCAACATCTGCCCACGCGATCTCAGGTGCGGTTCCTGGTGGGACGCTTCGCAGAGCGTCGGCAAGCGGGCTCGCTAGCGCCCTCGTCCGCGTCCACCCCCACGAGAACCACCGTGCTCGGGCCCGCCTCGCTCACCCCGGCGCCGCCCGCGTCCGCCTCCACCGCGATCCCCTCCGCGCGCGCCGCGACCCCCGCCGCGCCCGCCGCGATCCCCGCCGCGCCCGCCGCGATCCCCGCCGCGATCCCCGCCGCGGTCGCCGCCGCGCCCGCCGCCCTCGCGCTTGCCGTCACCGGAGCGCGCGCTGAGCGAGATCCGGCGGCGCTTCAGGTCGACGTCGAGCACGCGCACGCTGATCCGGTCGCCGACCTTCACGACCTGGTGCGGGTCCTCGACGAAGTGGTCGGCGAGCTGGGAGATATGCACCAGGCCGTCCTGGTGGACGCCGACGTCGACGAAGGCGCCGAAGGGAGTCACGTTGGTGACCACGCCCTCGAGGCGCATGCCGACGTTGAGGTCACTCAGGTCATGGACGTCGTCGCGGAACTGGGGCGCCTCGAAGCGCTCGCGCGGGTCGCGGCCTGGCTTCTTCAGCTCCTCCAGGATGTCGCGCAGGGTCAGCTCGCCGATCTCCTCGCTCACGTAGTCGGCGAGGTCGATCCGGCCCGCCAGGCTGGCGTCGCCGACCAGGGTCGCGACCTCTACGCCGAGGTCCTTCGCCATGCGCTCGACCAGCGGGTAGCGCTCAGGGTGGACCGCTGAGGCGTCCAAAGGCTGGCTGCCCTCGCGCACGCGCAGGAAGCCGGCGGCCTGCTCGTAGGTCTTCTTGCCCAGCCCCTTGACCTCGAGCAGCGCCGCGCGCGAGGCGAAGGCGCCCTCGGCCTCGCGGTGGGCCACGATCCGCTCGGCGAGCTTGGGGCCCACGCCCGCTACGTGGCTGAGCAGCGGCGCGCTGGCGGTGTTGAGGTCGACCCCGACCGCGTTCACACAGTCCTCCACGACCTCGCCCAGCTTGCGCCCGAGCAGGCCCTGGTCGACGTCGTGCTGATACTGACCGACGCCGATCGACTGGGGGTCGATCTTGACCAGCTCGGCCAGGGGGTCCTGCAGCCGGCGCGCGATCGAGACCGCGCCGCGCACGGTCAGGTCGAGCTGGCCCAGCTCGGCGCGGGCCTGGTCGCTGGCCGAGTAGACGCTGGCGCCGGCCTCGTTGACCGAGACCACGATCGGCTCGCGGCGCCCGCTCTCCTTGAGCCAGCGGCGCACGAAGCCCTCGGCCTCGCGGCCGCCCGTGCCGTTCCCGACCGCGATCGCGGCCGGCGCGTGGCCTGCGACCAGGCGCTCGAGCGAGGCGCTCGCCTTGTCCCGCTGGTGGGGAAAGATCGTCTCGGTCGCGAGGAACTTGCCAGTCCCGGCGACGGCCGCGCACTTGCAGCCGGTGCGCAGGCCGGGGTCGATCCCGAGCACCGGCCGCGGGCCGAAGGGAGCCGCCAGGAGCAGGGCGCGCAGGTTCTGGGCGAACACCTCGACCGCCTCGCGGTCGGCGCGCTCCTTGGCCTCGCGGCGGGCGTGGCTCTCGGCGCTGCGCGCGATCAGGCGCTCGTAGCCGTCGGCCAGGGCCGCGCGCAGCTCGTCGGCCCAGGGCGAGTTGGGCCGCAGGCCGGCCAGGTCCTCGATCCGCCGGCGCAGGCGCGCGTCGTCGACCTCGACGCCGACCCGCAGCAGCCCCTCGCTCGCCCCGCGCTCGACCGCCAGCAGGCGGTGGCTGGGGATCCGGCTCAGGGCCTCCGAGAAGTCGTAGTAGTCCTCGAACTTGGTGGGGCCCTTGATCCGGGCCTTGATCTGCTTGCTGCGCAATGTCCCCGCCGCGAAGGCCTCGCGCGTCTCGGCGCGCACGCGCGGGTCCTCGGCCACCACCTCGGCCACCACGTCGCGGGCGCCAGCCAGGGCCGCGTCCACGTCGGGCACCTCGCGCTCGGGGTCGACGAACTCAGCCGCCCGCGCGCGCGGCTCGCCCTGATTGCCCTGGGCCAGGATCAACTCGGCCAGCGGCTCGAGCCCGCGGGCCCGCGCCCGTCCGGCGCGGGTGGTCCGCTTGCGCTTGTAGGGCAGGTAGAGGTCCTCGAGCTCGGCCCGGGTCTTGGCGGCCAGTAGCTCGTTTCGCAGCCCAGCGCTCAGCTGTCCCTGCTCCTCGATCGCCGCCAGGACGCTGGCCCGCCGCTGCTCGAGGTCCTGGCGCACAGACTGCTGCTCGCCGATCGAGCGGATCGCGACCTCGTCCAGCCCGCCGGTGCGTTCCTTGCGGTAGCGCGCCACGAAGGGGACCGTGTTGCCTTCGGCCAGCAGGCGCAGCACGGCGATCACGCCGCGACGAGGCAGACCGAGATCGCGGGCAATGTCACCCGCCCATGCGCTGGGGTCGTCGTTCACGAGCGGGAGGTTACTTCCATGTGCACGCGAGTGGGGTGGGAGCCTCGTGCGCCAGTTACGCGACTCGGCCACTCCAAGTTGCACTAGCCCCTGGGAGCACCTCCGGCTGCAGGCCCACGTCAGTCACTTCTTCGCGGGTGAGTTCGTGCGCGACACAGGCCGGGGCTCGGATCGGACCGCGCTGATCACCCTGGCGCGGCTGACCTGCTAGCGCGCCCTCCGAGCCGGGCGCTATGCTCGCGGCGTGCGCTTCGAGACGACCCTCTGGACGCGAATCGAGGCCCTGGGCGCCCACGAGGACGACGCCCAGGCGGCGCCCTTCGTCGAGCGTTACCGCCCCGCCCTGGTCGCCTACCTCGCGCGGCGGGGGCTGAGCCGCGCCGACGCCGAGGACGTGGCCCAGGAGGTGTTCCTGCGCCTCTTCGCGCGCGACCTCCTCGCCCGGGCCGACCGCGAACGCGGGCGCTTCCGCAGCTACCTGCTCGGGATCGCCCACAAGGTCCTCCTCCAGCGGCGCGAGCGGGCCAACGCGCTCAAGCGCGGCGGCGGCCAGGCGCCGGTCCCCCTCGAGGACGTGGCCGAGCCGGTGGCCCCCGCCGAAGCCGAGGCCTTCCAGCGCGAGTGGATCCACCACCTCCTCGAGCGCGCGCTGAGCAAGCTCTCGGTCGAGCACCCGCTCCAGCACGAGGTCCTCCGCCTGCGCCTGCGCGAGGAGCTGAACCTGAGCGAGATCGGCGCGCGGGTGGGGCGCACGGGGGCGCAGGTCAAGACCGACCACCACCGCGGCAAGCAGCGCCTGGCGCGCCTGATCAAGGACGAGCTCAAGTCCTACTGCTCGAGCCACGCGGAGTACGTCGACGAGCTGGCCGCCTTCGCCCGCTGGCTCGGCCCGTGAGCGACGACGAGCTCCGCCCCGGCGACCTGGGCGGCCTCTTCGCCAGCGAGGACCTGGCCGCCACACCGCCGCACAGTCGCGAGCCGGCCCCGGGCGTGCGCATGCCGGCCGCGCTCCCGCGGGTCGGCCAGACCTTCGCCGGCTACGCGCTCGAGGCCGAGCTCGGCCGGGGCGGCAACGGCGCCGTGTTTCGCGCCGCGCGCCCCGGCGAGCCCCCCCGCGCGCTCAAGGTCCTGACCCTCGACCTCGGCGACCCCAAGCGCGCAGAGCGCTTCCGCCGCGAGGCCGCCGTCGGCGAGGCGCTCCGCCACCCCGGCGTGATCCGGGTGGTCGGCCACGGCGTCGAGCGCGGGCTGGCCTACCTGGTGCTCGAGCTGCTCGAGGACGCCCTGCCCCTCGACGCCTTCGCGCGGCGCCGCGACCTCGACGCCCTGGCGCGGGCGCGGCTGATCCAGCGGGTGGCCGAGGCCGTCCAGGCCGCCCACGCAGCGGGCCTCGTGCACCGTGACCTCAAGCCCGACAACGTGCTCGTGCTCCCCGGCGGCGAGCCCAAGGTGATCGACTTCGGCCTGGCCCGGCACCTCGAGCGCGAGCGGCTGACCCAGAGCGGGGTCCTCCTGGGGACGCTCCCCTACATGGCCCCCGAGCAGGTCCGCGGCGAGGGCGCTCACGCCGACGCCCGGACCGACGTCTACGCCCTGGGGGCGATCCTCTACGAGCTCCTCGCCGACCGGCGCCCCTTCGTGGCCGAGACCCTGCCGGGGCTGATCCGCCAGATCGCCGACGAGCCCGCCCCGCCGCTGCCGCGCACCCTGCCGGCCGGGCTGGCCGAGGTCGTCCTGAGCGCCCTCGCCAAGGACCCGGTCGAGCGCCCTCAGAGCGCCGCCGCGCTGGCCTTGGCCTTGGCGGCGATCACCAGCGCCGCGCCCGCACGCCGCCAGCTCCCCCTGACGCCGCTCCTGATCGGCCTGGGCCTGGTCCTGGCCGCGGGGCTGGGGATCGCGACCCAGCTCGGTCGCGCCGTCGCGCCCGCCGCCGCCGAGCTCGACGCGCGCGCGCGGGAGATCGCGGCCGAGACCGCGCCGCTCGCGAGCTCGGCGGAGGCGATCGAAGCGCTCGGCGCTGGCCTGGAGGTGGCCCGCGGCCCGGGCGGTCAGGAGGCGAAGGCGCTCCAGCGCCTCTGGCGCTGGTCGCGGGAGCGTCAGCGAGGGCTGGGCAGCGCGCCGGTGGGGAGCGCCGTGAACCTCGCCCAGGACAGCCCGCTCCACGTCGCGCTGCGGGGCGCGCTCGAGGCCGTCCAAGGCGACCCCGGTCGGGCGCTGGCGTTGCTGAAACGAGCCGCCGAGCAGGGCGTCCGCTGCGCCGACTTGCTCGTGTGGCAGGCTGAGGCCCGCGCGCGCCTCGATCTGCGCGCGGAGGGGCGCCGGATCCTGCGCGAGCTGGAGCGCTTCGAGCTCGCGCAGCAGGCGCCCTTGCCCCCGGGCCTGCGTGAGCTGCGCGCGCGGACCCGCGTCGCGCTGGGCGAGCTGGCCGCCGCCGAGCAGGACCTCGCCAGCCTCTCCGAACCGCCCGCTTCCCTGCTGCGGAGCCTGGGCCTGGCCTGGGTCGCGCGCGAGCTGCCCCGCGACCCCGGCGCCGCGGCCCGTCGGCTCGAGCGGCTGGCTGCGCCGGAGAGCGCAGAGCCCGCCGCGGAGCTGGCTCGGGAGGCGGAGCGCCTGCTGGGTCCGCTCGCGCAGCGCCTGGCCCGCCGCGAGCTGGAGCGCTCCGCCGAGGGCACCCTGCGCGACCTGCTCCGGGCGCGTCGGCTGCTCGCGCCGACGACTCCCCTGCCGGACGCGCTGCTGGCTCCGCTGCTCGAGGGGGCGACGGGCTATGTCTCCGCCACGGGTCTGCCCGAGGCGGCGCGCGAGCTGGCGCTGCTCTACCCCGACTCGCGCGCGGTCCAAGAGGCAGTCGGCAAGCTCGCGGCCCGCCAGCGCCACCCGCAGCGCGTCCGCTCGCTCTTGTTCGCGCTCCGCGCCGCCGCGCGGCTGAGCGAGGCCGCCCCTGCGCGCGCGAGGCTGCAGGGGATCCTCTGCGTGACCCTCGCCAAGGTGAACGACGACCCGCGGACGCCGCCAGCGCCGGCCGAGTGCGACGAGGCGATCGCGCTGGCGCGCGAGCTCCTGCGCACGGTCCGTGACCCCCTCGAGCGGGCCGAGCTGCACTGCGCCCGCTCGCGGGCCCGACGGGTCAGTGGAGCCTCCGGCGCGCTCGAGGACATGGATCGCGCGCTCGAGCTCAATCCGGGCCTGCACGAATACCGCCTCTACCGCGGCTTGGCTCTGGCCGCGCTCGGGCAGCGCGAGCCCGCGCTGGCGGACCTGCGCGTGTTCGCGGAGCGAGCCGAGGACGGCTCCACGCGCCACCTCCACGCGGTCGTCGCGGTGTGGGAGCAGGCCTGCGCCTTGGAGCGGCCGCTGAGCGCCCTCGCCTCCCTGGCGCGCTTGCTCGCGCAGAACCGGGAGGCCTACCCCGGCTGGGCGCTGCGTCTGGCTTGGCTACGGAGCCTGGCGGGAGAGCGCGAGGAGGCCCGCGCCAGCGCGCGCGACGCCCTGCGCCGCCTCGACCTGCACGAGCGCTCCGAGCTGGCCGACTTGCGCGAGCGCTTCCTGCGGGCGAGCGAAGGCGAAGGGCTGGGCGAGCTGGTCGAGCAGCTCGAGCGCCGCCGCGACGGGAGCGGGTTGCCCTAGCTATGAAGGTCGAGCTGGACGCGCAGCCACCAGGGCAGATCGTCAGGAGGCTCCTCTGTGCTCACTCGCTCAGACTACTTGCTCAGAGCAGGCCGTTCAGGCGCAGCAGCACCTCGAAGGCGAGGAAGTCCAGCCCGTTGTATTCGGCCTGCGAAGCGCCGCCGCGCGGGTCGAGGCAGCGGACCCAGCGGTTGTCCTTGAACCAGACCTGCGGGGCGCTGGCGCTCGGGCCCTCGGGCGGGCAGGCGGCGTGCATGGCGCGGGCGGAGTCGGCGAAGTCGGGGCGGGCGACCTCGCGCCGGTCGGCGCCGCCGAGGACCTGGGCGCGCAGCAGGAGCGCGAAGGGGTGGCGGCTGGCGTCGCAGGCCCGGCGCGCGGCGCGGGTGCCGATCTGGGGTTCGAAGGCCATGGCGACCAGGAACATGTGACGGGAGTAGCTCGGCAGCAGCTCACCCAGGGGCACGCGCACGTCGTAGCGGGTCAGGTCGACGTCGAGCAGGGCGCCGTGGCCCGCGGGGTGGCTCGCCTCGAGGTGCAGGCAGGGCAGCGTCGGCGCGTGCCCCTGGGGGGGCTTCGCCCGCCGGTGGGTGCAGGGGATCTTGGTCTTGAGCGGCCCGAGCTCGAGCCAGTCGTGGTCGTGCTTGGCCTCGAGGTGCGCGCAGGGCAGCGCCGGACCCGCGTGGCCGCCGGGGTGCTTGGCGCGGAGGTGGACGCAGGGGTTGGTCACGCGCAGGCGGCCGCCGGGGACGAGGTCGCTGACCTTCAGCGCGACGGCCGGGGTCGTGAGGCCGGCCAGCGCGAGGGGCTCGAGGCCGAGCAGCGCGGCGTGGGTGGTCCTGGCCGAGACACGGAAGGGGAAGCGGAAGCCGGGGCTCACCGGGACGCCCGCCACGTGCAAGGGCTTGCCCGAGAGCTCGCCCAGGAGCACCTCGGCGCGGCGGAGGTAGTCACGCCCGGTGATCCGCTCGGCCATGCGGCAGAGGAAGCCCGCCGCCGGCCGGAGGTCGTCGCCGCGCTCGATCTTGCCGCCGTCGGGGAGCGCGATCTTGAAGCCCTGGGCGAGCAGGTGCTCGAGGACCCGCTCGGTCTGGGCGCGGGCCTGGGCCACGTTGGCCGCGTCCGTCGAGAGCGCCGCCACGCCCCACCAGCCGAGCAGGAGGCCGAAGGTCTGGTCGAGGCTCTGGGCCGCCAGGCTGCGGTAGTCCGCCTTGCCGCTCGCGACCGAGCCGTAGTCGCTCGTGATCGTCCAGTCCGCCGGGATCCCGTGGCGGTGCGTGGCGTCCACCCGGTCGCGCACGAAGAAGCCCGGGGCCGCGGTCCCGTAGAGCTCGCGCTCGGCGGCGTGGTCGAGCTCGTCGAAGGCGGCCAGCAGGTCCGCGAGCGCGGCCTCGCTCCCGCTGGGGTCGAGGCCGGCCTGCGCCAGGAGGCGGGCCTCGCCGGCGAAGGCCAGCAGGGCGAAGCCCTGGTAGATCGTCTGGTCGCCGAAGTGGAGGTGCTTGGCCTCGTGGCGCTCGGCGCTCATTCCCTGGTGGAAGAAGCGGGCGAAGTAGCGGGCGCGGGTGCGCTCGTAGGTGGGGCCGAAGACCGTGTGGGCGAGGGGCGGGAGGGCGTAGCGCGCGGGAGTGGGCAAGGGGGGCAGGGCCGGAGCCGGGGCCGGAGCCGGGGCCGGGAGGGCCGGGACCAGGGCCGGGGCCGGGGCCGGAGCCAGGGCCGGGGCCGGAGCCAGGGCCGGGGCCGGAGCCAGGGCCGGAGCCGGAGCCGGAGCCGGTGGCGGGGCCGAGGCCGGGGGCGAGGCCGGAGCCAGGGCCGGGGCCGGGGCCTGAGCTTGCGCCGGAGACGAGGAGCGGCGCTGCGGGAGGGCCTGGGCGACCGCTTGGGCCAAGCGGATCAACGCCTGGGTGGTCGTCGCGCTGGCGTCGGCGAGGGAGTCCACGCCGGCCGGGGTCGCGCTGCTGCTGGCCGCGATCGTGTGCCCGCTCGGGCCTCGGGAGCCGCCGCACCCGACCAGGATCACCGCCGTCGCCACCACCGCTGCTGCTCGTCGCCTCATGAGGACCTCTCTCTCAGCCCTTCCTTCAGGAAGGAGCAGAGGAGGTTGCAGGCGGGTTCCTAACTGGCTATTTGGCAGTGCCTTAGCGGCTAGTCCCTGGCGTCGCGGGCCACGCGAAAGCCGACGGTGGGGTAGGTGCTTTGGGGCTCCCAGGGCTCCCGGGTCGTGACGGTGACGCCGGCCGCCTGGTGCGCCCAGTTGGAGCCGCGGGCCAGGCGGGTGTCCGTCGGTCCCGCGGGGCGCCTGGGGTCCACCTCGGGCTCGCCGCTGAACGCGTGGAAGCGGTCGTCGACCCACTCGCGCAGGTTGCCGACCATGTCGTAGGCGCCGAAGGGCGAGCAGTCGTCCTTGAAGGTCCCCACCGGGGCGAGGTGGGGGTAGTCGTCGTTGCCCATGATGTTCGCCCGCCCGACCGGGCTCTCGTTGCCCCAGGGGTAGGCCTGCGGGCGGCCGCCGAGGGCGGCGTATTCCCACTCGGCCTCGGTCGGGAGGCGCAGCCCCGCCCACTCGCAGTATTCCCGCGCAGCCTCGAAGTGGACCGAGAAGGTGGGGTGGCGGTCCTCGGCCAGGAAGGCGCCCTCGCGCGTCACGTGGGTGGTCTCCTCCGAGAGGCCGCCCGAGCCCTTGACGTCGAAGTCGATGCTGCGCTTGACCTGGCCGTGGGTGGCCTGACAGAAGCGGTGCAGCTGCGCGATCGTGACCTCGAAGCGGCCAATGAAGTAGCCCTTGGTCAGGGTCACGTCGTGGGGGACGTCCCCGGGCTTGCGGTTGAGGTCCACCCGGCCGGGGAGCTTGGCCAGCATCCGGAACTTGGCCGGGGGCACGTAGACCAGCTCCATGCCGTCCTTGCGGTTGACGTAGATCCCCCGCCCCTCGCCGAAGGTGATCCCGCGCGGCAGGGGCACCGGGGCGCGCCGCTCGGGCGCCATGCGGGCGTACCAGTCGGGCACGGAGCGGCGCACCACGCGGCGGACCTCCTCGCCCTCTTCCCCGCGCGCGTCGCGCCAGCGCACGCGCAGCACGTTGTCGCCCTGGCCCAGGTGGATCGGCAGCTCGAAGCGCTCGCCCGGGCTGACGCGGGTCGCGCGCCGGCCCGCCAAGCCGACCTCGACCCAGCCCTCGCCCTCGACCCGCCCGCGCAGCGCGGCCTTGGGGCCGTAGATCGTGGCGCCCTCGGCGGGCTCCGCCAGGATCAGCTTCGTCGGCTTGGCCGCGACGCTCTGCTGCTCGGGCCTCGGGCGGAGCGCGAAGGCCGCGACCAGGGCGCCCAGGATCAGGGGCGCCGCCAGGAGCAGGCCCGCGCCCAGGGGGTGGCGCCGGCGCCAGCGGCGCAGGCGGCGGGCGAGGCTCGGCGGGGTGGCCGAGATCGGCTCGCCCGCGAGGTAGGCGCGCAGGTCGGCCTCGAGTGCCTCGGCGCTGGGGTAGCGCTCGGCGGGGTCCTTCTCGAGGCAGCGGTGGACGATCGTCTCCAGCTCGCGGTCGACGTCGCCCCGCTCGAGGCGCAGCGGGCGCGGGTCGTCCCTGAGGACGGCGCGGACGACCTGGAGGGCCTGGCCCTCGAAGGGGGGCGCGCCGGCCAGCAGCGCGTAGAGGGTCGAGCCGAGCGCGTAGAGGTCCGCGCCCGGACCGACCGCCTCGCCGCCGGCCATTTGCTCGGGCGCGGCGTAGGAGGGCGTGCCGACCATGGCGCCGGTCTTGGTCAGCTGCTCGGAGAGCCCGCTCAGCTGCCGCGCGATCCCGAAGTCGGTCAGCTTGGCGTGGCCGGCCTCGTCGAGGAGCACGTTGGCGGGCTTGAGGTCGCGGTGCACGATCCCGGCCGCGTGGGCGCAGGCCAGGGCCGCCGCGACCTCGGCGCCCAGGCGCGCGACCTCCCGGGCGGGGAGCTGACCCTCGCGCTCGAGGCGCTCCTCGAGCGAGCCGCCCTGGACCAGCTCGAGCGCCATGTAGCGGCGTCGCCCCTCCTGACCGTAGTCGTGGACCTGCACGATCCCGGGGTGGCGCAGGGCGGCCACGGCCTGGGCCTCGCGCTGGAAGCGCTTGGCGGAGCCCTCGGGGTCGCCGCCCTCGTCGTCCAGCTGGAGCTTGAGCGCCACCGCCCGCCCCACGTCTCGGTGGTAGGCCAGCGCCACGACGCCCATTCCGCCGCGCCCCAGCTCCTTGGTGATCCGATAGGGGCCGATCTCCGTCGGGAGGGCGGCGTCCCCTGGCGTCCAGCTCTCGGACCAGCCATGGCTCCAGCCGCCGCCCGGGGTCGCGGGGGGCGCCGCCGAAGCGGCCGCCGCGCCGAGGGCCTCCTGGTAGACGGCGCGCAGCTCGGCTTGCTGCGCGGGGCTGAGCTGCGCCGAGAGCAGCGGGAGGAGCGGCGCGCCGCCGGCCTCTGCCCGGGCGGCCTCGACTTGGGCCATGCTCAGGTAGCCAGCCCGGATCGCCTGGCGGACGACCGCCTGCTCGGCGGCGCGCTGGTTCGCACTCAAGGGATCACTCTATCCGGCTACGATTCGCCCCATGCAGGTCGAGTTCCAGCTCACACGCGCTGGCGCCGAGGTCAGCCGCGGCGTGCTCGCGGCGGGCCAGCGGCTGGTCGCGGGCAGCGGCGAAGGCGTCGGGTTGCGCCTCGAGGACGGCATGGTCTCAGCCCAGCACCTGGCCCTCGAGCTGCGCCCGGACGGGCTCTTCGCCACCGACCTCGACTCCATGACCGGGACCCTGCTGGCGGGGCGCGCGCTGCCGCCCAACCAGCCCGTGGCCCTCGCCCCGGGCGCGGTCCTCCAGCTGGGGGATCACCGCCTCAGCGTGCGCCCCCTCGAGGCGCCGAGCGGGATCCGCGTCGAGTACGAGCGCCTGGGCGAGCTGGGCAAGGGCGCGGCGGGGACCGTGTTCCACGCGCGGCACCGCGCCAGCGGACGCGAGGTCGCGATCAAGCTGCTCCACGAGCAGGTCGACGAGGTCGAGCGCGAGCGCTTCCTCCGCGAGGGCGCCGTGTGCCGGCGGATCCAGAGCCCGCACGTGGTCGCCGTCTACGAGACCCGGGTCGAGGGCCCGCTGGCCTTCATGGTCATGGAGCTGGTCCGCGGACCCTCGCTGCGTCAGCACCTCCAGCAGGGCCCGCTCCAACCCGCCGACGCGCTGCGGGTCGGGCTGGCGATCACGCGCGGGCTGGCGGCGGCGCACGCGGTCGGGGTGATCCACCGCGACCTCAAGCCCGCCAACGTGCTCTCGACGCCCGAGGGGGTGATCAAGGTCGCCGACTTCGGCCTGGCCAAGGACACCCAGTCCGCCGAGCAGCTGACCAAGACCCGCCAGGGCATGGGCACCCTGGCCTTCCTCTCGCCCGAGCAGGCCCACGACAGCAAGCGGGTCGACCCGCGCAGCGACCTCTACGGGGTCGGCGCCGTGCTCTACCGCTGCCTGGCCGGCCGGCCCGTGTTCGACGCGCCCGGCATGGAGATCGTGAACCAGATCTACGACGAGGAGCCCGCGCCGCTGAGCGAGCTGGCGCCCGGCTGCCCCGAGCCCCTCTGCGAGCTCGTCCACTGGCTGCTCGAGAAGGACCCCGACGACCGCCCGCCGACGGCTGAGCTCTTGCTTCAGGAGCTGAGCAAGCTCGCGCCTGGCTGAGTTTGCGCCGGCGCCCTCGGTGCCCGAAGATCGGGGCCCTGCCGAGGTGTGCATGGCGAAGCTGGTGATCCGCACAGAGCAATTCGAGGCCTTCGCCCGCGAAGCGGTGATCGACGCGATCCTGCGCGGCCACCGGAGCGAGGCCGAGGAGGAGGGGATCGACCCCTTCTGCGCGCGGATCGAGCAGGCCCTCGCTCGCGCCGAGGAGCTCGGCTTCGCCGCCGCCGACGCGGGACGCTTCGTCGAGCTCCGCCTTCAGCTCGGGGACGACTTCGAGTCGCTCGGGTGGGTCACCGCGATCCTGGGCTGGGACCGCGACCCGAGCGCCAAGCTGGCCGCGCTGGAGGCGCGGGCCCAGCGCGAGGCCCTCAAGGCCGCCGGGTGGGGCGCATGAGCTCGCAGATCTCGCTCGTCCTGCAGGACGCGAAGCCTCACTACTTCGTCGGCGACGAGGTGACCTTCAAGGTCAGCGTCACGCCGGCGATCAAGACCAAGCGCGCCAAGGGCAAGGTCGTCTGCGACGCCTTTGCCCAGCCCCACGAGATCGCGATCCACAGCTCGGAGACCTTCACCCGCAAGCTCGAGCAGGCGGGGACCTTCACGGCCAGGTTCGCGGACCTCAACCACCGCGTGACCGAGAAGGCGGGCAAGTGCGAGGAGACCTTCGAGGTCAAGCCGCTGCCCAAGGTCCAGTTCGCCGCTGGACCCGCGGTGTGGGTCGAGGACCGCAGCGGCCCGAGCGGCGGCCAAAGGCTCGGTCAGGCCAAGCTCAAGCTGGAGCTGGGCGACGGGTTCGGCGGAGCCGAGGAGCTCCACCCCAAGGGCTCGCGCGTGCGGATCGCCGGCCCGGCCCTGACGACCTCCTCCGAGCACGACCTCGCCCAGGGGCTCGAGGTCACGGTCGACCTCGCCTACCAGGACCCTCAGCGTCCCAGCAACCTGACCCTCGAGGTCCTCGAGCGCGTCGAGATCGGTCGCCGCGCGACCCTCGAGGTCGACCCCCGCGCGCCCCTGGTCGGCCTGGCCCTCGCCAACGACCCCGACCACCCCGCGGACGAACCCTATCGGCCCGAGCAGGTGATCAAGCTCGAGCTGAAGCTGGACTACCCCCTCGAGGAGAAGGCCCACGTCGTGATCCGCGGCGAGGCGCTCAAGGGCGGCAAGGTCCGCGCCACCCTCCGCCCCCAGCAAGAGCTGACCTACACGGTCGAGGCCAAGATCGCCGGCCAGGGCCCCGAGCTCTTCCTCGAGAAGGTCCGCGGCGAAGCCCTGATGCTCGACGAGCTGGCCGACCGGATCCAGATCAAGACCGCCGAGAAGCTCGAGGTCGAGCTCCCCAAGGAGGGCTGGATCGCGCCCGATCGCAAGGACTTCATCGTCGACGACGTGGTCCAGATCACTGCCCGCCTCAACGCCTCGGCGCCCAGCGCCAGCTTCTACGCGGCCAACCTCCACGTCGGCGGCGCGAAGCACGAGCTGCGCTTCGACCAGGGCACGACGGTCAAGACGCTCGACGTCACGCTCACGGAGGCCGGCAAGGAGGTCAAGGTCCACCTCGAGAGCGCGGACCCCAACGCGATCGCCGTGAGCGAGAAGCGGCGCAAGCACCACCTCCACGTCCACCGCAAGAACAAGGCGATGTTCAGCAAGTCGGGCTGGATCGCCAAGGTCGCCAAGGGCGGCGTCAAGCACGGCAAGCGCTTCGGGAAGACGATCAGCGGCAAGAAGGAGGGCCACTACGCGGGCGAGCAGGTGCTGATCAAGATCAGCCTCGCCTACCCGCTCGAGCTGCTCGAGAGCGAGCGCTCGGCGGGCGCCCGTGAGCTCGAGATCGGCACGCTCGCCTGCGACCACTTCGCCGAGCCGGCCGGCTACCCCGTCCGGCTCGGCGACGGCGGACAAGAGGTCGAGGTCGAGGTGACCTTCGGCGAGATCGACGCCAACGCCCAGACCACGATCACCCTCCAGACCACGGACCGCTTCCGCGCCAAGCCGGGCCAGGACCCGAGCAAGACGACGCGCGTGCTCCGGCGCCGGCCGATCGAGCTCCACCCCAAGGCGATCGCCAAGGAGGCCGGGCAGGAGCTCGAGGTCGCCGAGCTCGTCGCGGGCGAGGAGATCCACTTCCGCCTGAAGCTCGAGGGGTCGTCGACCACCGCCGAGCCCGGCGGGACGATCTACGTGTGCAGCAAGAAGAAGCGCGAGAAGCGGGGCAACGTCGACCTGGTCGAGCTCCCCTTCGAGGTCCCCGCCGGCGCCACACAGGTCGACGTCCCTTGGGGCCTGGTCAGCCAAGGCACGCTGACCCCCGCTCCGGCCGAGGTCTACGTCGTCTACGAGCCGAGCGCGGGCTTCAAGGTCGCCTCCAAGAGCGGCCGGATCAAGCTCGCCTTCGAGCCCACTCCGACGCTGAGCTTCGCCAGCCCGCCCCTGGCCCCCGACCCCGACGCGCCCAAGCTCAAGCCCGGCGCCAAGGCGCCGGCCCAGAACGACCAGAGCGGGACCGGCGGCCTCGAGCTACGCGTCGGCCAGGAGGCCACCTTCCGGCTCGAGCTCACGGGGAGCAGCCGCCCGCCCGCGGGCGGCGCCAAGGCGTTGATCAACTCGCCCGCCTTCCCGAGCGCCCTGCGGATCGAGGGGATCACCCTCGCCAGCTGGACCAAGACCCAGGCTCTGCACCAGGACCTCGCGACCACGATCCGGCTCCCGCCCGGGATCGCGGCCGCGGGCGTCCCGCCGACCTATCCCTGCGACGCCACGATCACGCCCATGTCTGGCTGCAAGGCCCCGACCGCCCCCGGCAACGCGCTCAAGCTAAAGGTCAGCGAGGCGCCGCAGCTGAGCTTCCCCGAGCTGGGCTACGTCCTGCGCCAGAACGGCGCCGCCTGGAGCGAGCGCGAGCCGCTGCGCTTCAAGGAGGCGGTGACCGTCGTGCTCGAGGCCACCGGCGCCGCGCCGAGCGTCGTGTGGGAGGCCGAGCTCTTCAGCCCCGCGCTCGAGGACCCGGTCCCGGTCCGCTTCGACCCCGCCGACCAGGCCCAGGTCGACGCCTGGAACCAGGACCACCGGCTCGAGGTCCCGCTGACCTTCGACCAGGAGGCGCCCAGCCAGACCACGATCACGCTGCGGGTCCCGCCCGCCGACCCCAACCTGCCGCCCCCGCCGCCCAGCCCGGTCAAGATCGGGCGCGCCCAGCGCAACCTGCGCTTCGGCAAGGGGCTGAACGTCACCTTCGCCAAGTTCGACGAGGGCGAGTGGTTCCTGCCCGCGGGCCCCTTCATGGTCGGCGACGCCGTCCAGGTCCGCCTGGAGCTGAGCGGCCCGCACACGCTGAGCGCGGACTACGTGGCGGCCAAGCTCAAGAGCCTGGCCTTCAAGCCGCCCAAGCCCAAGCCAGGCCAGCCCAAGCCCGGCCCCCTCGACCCGCCGCTGCCGGGCGTGTTTCCCGCCGAGGTGCCCAAGGACGGGCTCGTCCACGACGTGCTCTTCCACGTCGAGGTCGACCCCGCCGAGTCCGGCCTGGTCGCGCTGAACCTCGACGAGGAGGGCAGCAGCCCCTACGTCCCGAGCGACAAGGGCAAGCAAGTCCTCTCGCTCCCCCTGCGCAAGGCGCCCACGGTGTGCTTCGCGCCCGAGCAGGGCGGGCTGGCGCCCGACGGTGAGCCCGAGCCTCCCCCGACGGAGCCGGTCGACCCCAACGCGCCGGTCGACCCCAACGCCCCGCCGCCGCCCGAGCCCGAGGTCACCTACTCGACCGTGGTCGGCGCCACGATCCCGCTCTACGCCAAGTTCTCGGGACCGATCCCGCGGCGCGGCGCCAAGTTCCGGGTCCTGTGCATGCCCGAGGACCTGCTCAGCGTCGATGGCACTGGCCTCGACCAGCACGGTCGGCCCGAGAACGTGGTCTCCGTCAGCCACCAGGAATACGAGGAGGGCAAGCTCCAGGACGGGACTTACCTGCACCCCTTCAACGTGGTCTTCAACCACAAGACCACCCCGCACCAGCCGACCAACTACTTCACGGACCCGACCTACACGCCTCAGCTGAGCGCGTTGACCGACCTGGAGGAGCAGCAGAAGGAGCAGCGCCGGCGCAGCGCGCTGCCGCCCTGGAACTCGCTCGAGCTGACGATGATGCGCGAGCAGGGCGCCCCCTGCGGTTGCACCGTCGATCCGCTCGAGCGGACCCAGCTCAAGGTCTCGGTCGCGGGCGCCTCGATCTCCTTCCCCACCGACGAAGGCGAGTGGTGGATCAAGCCGGCGGCCTGGCCCGACGACGCCAGCGAGTGGACCGACGAGATGCACTCGGCGATCTTCAACTACCTCCCCTTCGCGCGCGGGGACGAGGTGCAGATCCGGCTGCAACGCAACGGCGGCGACCCCGCTCCTCCGCCCGGGGACCCCTCGATCAAGTCCGTCTCCCAGCTGAGCTCGCTCCCGCCGAGCCCGGGCGACCGGTTCATCGTCGCCGACACCGCCTATCTAACGGGCCAGTACGCCCCCAGCCACGGCGGCACGACCAGCGGCCTGCCGCTCTGCCGAGGCCAGTGGGTGGGTCACTCGACCGAGACGGACTCGACGGGGAACACCAAGGCCGTGTGGCAGAAGGTGGCCGGGACCCCCGTCCTCTTCGCCGGGATCTGCGCCAAGGTGTCCAGCTACGCCTTCGGCAGCAAGAAGTCCACGACGACCGGCGTCGAGCGCCCGGTCTCGATCAGCGTCAGCTGGGACGAGAACGAGCGCCTCTCGCTGCCGAGCGAGCCCTTCCGGCTCGACGCTCCGGACACGCTCTACAAGCTGCTCAAGGACCTCGCGACGGCGGGGCAGCAGTCGCCCGCCTTCTTGACCCTGGCGGCGAAGCTGACCGGCCAGCCCCCCGCGGAGAAGCAGCCCCGCTACCCCGTGGCGCCGGTCTCGATCCGCAGCGCGGTCTCGACCCGGACGCACAGCTCGGAGTCGAGCTGGCAAGACGCCCACGCTCACGTGGTCGACTTCGGCGGCGCGGCGCCGGGCAGCGAGCGGGGGATCCAGCTGCGGGCGGTCCGCACGGCCCAGTGGGACCCGGGTCTGCGCAAGCGCAAGCATCGCTACACGATCCACGAAGAGGTCACGCTCTACGCGGTCCTGAACGCCTTCGCCCCCGACCGGATCCGCTGCGTCGTCCACAGCCTGCTCTTCGACGTCGACGGCGGCTACGCGCAGGAGTTCTTCATCGAGCGCGGCGCCCTCGAGGGCGAGGTCAAGGTCAAGCTGGCCCGCGCGACCAAGCTCAAGGCCGACAAGCGGGTCCCGCTCAGCGAGCGGAACCTCGCCGACGAGAGCGGGACCGCGCAGCTGGAGGGGATCGGGACCGAGTACGACCTGACCCGGGAGCTGGTCCACCTCGAGGTCGTCAGCACACCCGACGTCCACGTGGCCAAGGCGCTGCGCGGCGAGCCCGAGGGCTTCCTGAAGCTGGTCAAGAAGCGCAAGAAGTTCAAGGGCTACAAGGTCGAGCGGCCCACCCAAGAGTCGGGCGAGCTCGATTCGACCTACCAGGGCCGCCTCAAGCAGTGGCGCATCGACAAGGACGACTACGAGGTCCGCAAGCTGGGGCGACGTCCGATCCGCGTCGAGGGGGAGGGCCCGACGGAGTTCGACGCGCGCCTGCTCTCGTGGGAAGAGGGGGAGCTGAGCAAGGGGGGCAACGAGGCCAAGAAGATCGGCAAGGCCTGCGACCTCTCGTTCGAGGTCACCCTCCCGCGCGTGTCCTTCGCCAAGGAGGGGCCCTTCGTCGACCCGCCCAAGGCCAAGCGCGAGACCGTGCTCGAGTGGGTCGAGCGGGTCACCAAGGGCAAGAAGAAGGTCAAGGCCGTGTTCGGCAAGGGCGACCGCGTCAAGCTCGCGCTCGAGCTCGACGCGCCCGCCCCGCAGGGCGCCAAGGTCGAGGTCGTGTGCCTGGCCTTCGGCGGACAGCAGGTCGTCGAGATCGGGATCCCGCGTGACGCGACCTACCACGAGCACGAGCTCGACATCGTCGACAGCTACGGCTGGCGGCCGCTCAAGCTGACCGTGCGCGGCGTGCCGCGCACGGGCCTGACCGACGGCTGGGACTCGATCTACATCGTGGCCTGCGACCTGCCCTCGGTCTATCTGCCCAAGCCGCTGGAGCTCGAGGAGGACGACCCCTCGGTCATGCCCGGGGTGAGGCGCTTCACGGGCCAGCACGACTGGATCACGCCCGCGGGCCCCTACGCGCACCACGACCGGGCCACGGTCGTGGTCCGGCTGACGGAGCCGGCCGGGAGCGAGGGCGCCAAGGCCAACCTGACCTGCAAGGCCTTCAACCAGGACTACGCCGTCGACTTCGCCCCCGGCGCGGACCACGCCCAGGTCGAGGTCGAGTTCGGTAAGAAGCCCAAGAGCCCCAACCAGTTCCTGCAGCTGGTGGCGGTCGAGGGCTGCGTGGCGGGCTTCGGGCGCACCCTCCCGATCGAGGTCTTCCCGCAGCGCAGCGTCTACTTCCCGCCGAGGGCTTGCCTCGCGCCCGCGGGGCCCTTCGTCGAGAACGACCACGCGACCTTCTCGATCATGATGTTCCCCGAGGCCCCGGCCGGGGGCGCCAAGGTGACCCTCAAGGGGCCCTTCCCCGACGAGCCGCTGGAGTTCGAGCAGGGGCAGTGCTTCCTGGCCAAGACGGTCCAGCTCAAGCGCGAGGCCGAGGCGCCGCAGGTCGTCGAGCTCGAGCCCGTCGAGGGCTGCGCGCTCGGCAACTTCACCTCCTTCGAGCTCGTGGTCCGCAAGCCGGAGCTGCGCTTCGCGCCCCAGCTCTTCTTCCCCGAGGCCCAGGCGCGGGTCGGCGAGGAGATCTCGGTCGCCCTGCGCCTGCTCCACCCGGCGCCCGGGCCCAAGCCGCCGGACAAGAAGGCCCTCGACGAGCTGCGCGCGGCCGTCAAGGAGGCCGAGCAGGAGACGGCTGAGGCGGGCAACGAGATGGGCTTCGCGACGCTCTTCGGCGAGCTCGACCCCGACCACGCCGAAGAGATGGAGCAGCGCCGCGTGGACGCCGAGCAGGCGCTCAAGGACGGCGAGAAGCTCTACCAGGGGACCGACTACGGGGCGAAGGTCACGCTCCGCTGCGACGCCTTCGTCGAGCCCGAGGTCGAGGGCTACTTCATCGCCGGCGCGACCGAGCTGCAGATCCCCGTTCGGCTCAAGCCCGAGGAGACCCTCGCGGACGCTGAGCAGACGATCGAGATCCTGACGGCCAAGTGCGACCGGCTCGAGGTCGGCAGCCCGGCCGAGGCCAAGTTCACCCCGATCAAGTCGCCCTACGTGTGCTTCGCCAAGCCCGCGATCGTGCCCGGGCTGGGGGTCCACACCACGGGGCGGGCGAGCGACGAGGTGGTCTATCAGGTCGGCCAGACCGCGACGCTCAGGATCACCTGCGAGGAGCTGCCCGAGCAGTCCTTCCAGGTCCAGGTCCGCAGCCCCGCCTTCGGCGGCAAGGTCTACCTGGCCCAGCTGCGCAAGCCCAAGGGCCACAAGCCTGGGGTCGCGATCGACGGCCAGAAGAAGGTCCGCAAGCTGATCCCGACCGCCGAGATCGAGGTGACCTTCACCCGCGGGATCGAGGACGGGGGCAACGCCAAGCCGCAGCGCTCGATCCCGATCGAGCTCGTCCCGCCGCGCGGCTGGCGCCGCTCGCTCCCCGACCAGGACGAGCCGCTCTGCGAGCTCGAGGTGTGGGTGCTGGCCCCGAGCGCCGAGACGAGCTGCCCCTACGAGACGGAGATCGACTCGAGCGGGCAGGAGGTCGTCAACTGGCTCGACCCCTACGTGGACCCCTGCAACCTGCGCAAGGTGCTCCTGGTCGAGTTCCACGGCGACCTGGCCCCCGACCCGCTCACGGCGCCCGCCCCGCCGCCGCCGCCGCCCGACCCGACGGACCCCAACGCGGAGCCCGCCCCCGAGACCCACGAGCCCAAGGTCGGCACCCGTGAGACCAACCTCGACGTGGCCAAGGGCGCGAGCGCGCTGATCCCCTCCAAGCGCGGCCCCTTCGAGCTGGTCCGCCGCGAGTCGGACGCCGACGACCCGGCCCTGGCGCTGGTCTACAAGCCCGGGCAGCCGCCGGTGCTCCAGGTGATCGCTGGGCGCCAGGCTGGCGCCGCGTTGGACTCCAAGTTCCACGCGACCCACCTCTCGGTGCAGCTCCCGCGCGCCAAGTGGTGCCGCCACCAGTACGAGGAGATCCGCAAGGTCAAGCTGCCGCTGCAGCAGAAGCTGCTCTCCGCCCTGCGCGCGCGGCTCCCGCTCGAGGCACAGCAGGCGCTCGGGCCGGACGTCGCGACGACCGAGGTCGTGCTGCGCCACCACCCGGTGGTGAACCTCCGCGCCCGCAAGGCGACCAAGTTCGGGGTCGGGAAATACAGCGGCTGGAAGTTCGTCTACCCGCCGCCGCCCGACGTGCGCCCCAGGGTCGGCCTCGAGGACGACCTCCTCTTTCCGCATCCGACGAGCGAGCACCAGGGGACCGACGTCGAGGTCGCCCAGCTCAAGCCGGGCGAGGACGAGACCACCGAGAAGGGCTACGCGACCGCCACGACCTTCACGCTCGAGCCCCAGGAGCAGCTCTATCAGTTCATGAGCCGGATCTCGGCCCCGCCCCTGCCGGTTCCGAGCCTGGTCGAGGCGCTCGGCCCCGTGGACGACGCGCTGGCGCGGCTCAACATGGGCCCGGTCAGCCAGAACGTCCAGCTCATCGACGACGTGGTCGGCGGCTACAACACGGGCGCGGAGACGGTGAACCAGGGGCTCGCCGACTGGGCGATCACGGACCCGCAGACCGGCGGCGAGATCGACATGGCGGCTGGGTTCGACCCCGCCACCGGCACCTTCTGCAACTTCCCCCTGGCGCGGATCCTCCAGTTCGTCAGCTTCTTCGCCAAGCCGAAGCAGTATCTGCTCAGCGTGCGCAGCTGCGGCGAGCCGGACATGGACGCCGACCAGCCGGAGCAGCCGACCGAGGACCTGCAGTGCCTGGTCGAGGTGTTCCCCTCGGACGAGTTCAACCTGACCTACAAGTTCCAGCCCTTCCCCGACACGATCAACCTGGGGGTGGACGGGCGCTACGTCGACGGGCAGAGCGGTGAGCTCAAGGCCTGGACGGACAACGAAGGTCACGACCAGTTCCAGGAGGAGCGCGCCGCGGAGCGGGAAGCGAACGACGAGGCGCTGCAGAACCACCAGGACGCGCACGACGCGCAGCACGAGGCGGACGTCAACAGCGGGAGCTACGACCCGCGCAGCGACAGCGGCAGCGTCTACAGCGACGAGCAGAACCAGCAGCTCGATCGGATCGTCGACAACTTCCAGGCGACGTCGATGCGCAACACCGACGTCGAATACCGCGCCGAGCTGACGATCCCCAACCAGCAGGAGCTCGAGACCCGCTACGGCCAGCCGCCCAGGCTCGAGAAGTCGGGCAAGCTCGACCCCGACCAGCCCAGCGACAACAAGGTGGGGAGCGTCCTCGAGTACGCCTACCGGGACGTGCTCAAGGGCAAGAAGCCGCGCGAGCGACCGGAGGAGGACGGGACCCACGGGGCCGTGCCGGCCGGCGCCGCCCCGGGCTGGAAGCCGCCCAAGGACCCGGGCGAGACCCACGCCCTCAAGACCAAGGTCTTCGAGCCGGTCGGCTACGGGCCGACGGCCCTCGGGCCGATCCCGCCCGAGGATCACCCGCCTCCGCCCGAGGACCCCTGGGCGCAAATGATGGGCGTGTGCTCGCAGCGCGTCGACGAGCGCAACGCCTGGCAGCAGGAGAACCTCGGCAACGCCGGCGACGACATGGTCGACTTCGGGATCGACCAGACGGGTCAGGCGGTCAGCCGCGGCACCGACACGGTCGGCGCCGCGGACGACATCGTGAACGCCCGCGACGCGGGCGACGTCGGCGACGTGATCAATGACACCTGGAGCGCCGCGACGGTCTCGCTGACCAACAACGGCCAGGTCGACGACGCGCTCCAGAAGATCTCCGACGGGATCCTGGTCGGGCTCAACACGGCCCGCTGCTTCCTCGAGCTCTTCACCCGCCTGGGAGACATCAACCTCTCCTACGGGTTCGGGGTTCGCTTCGAGGTCGCCTTCCTCGAGGGGGCCATGACCGCCTACTGGGGCTTCAAGGAGTCCCAGGCGGGCGACTACGCCGACCCCAGCAAGGCGTCGCTGCAGAAGAAGGTCTTCCCCTGGTACGCGCTCTGGGTGGACCTGATCCTGCTCTCGCTTCGGTTCATGATCGACTTCGGAGCCAAGGCCTGCTTCGGCTGGCTGCGCTTCGAGCTCGTCGTCTATCTGCGGATCCAGCTCGACGCCTCGGTCAAGTCGGGCTTCGAGCGCCGCGGCCCCGACTCGATCCTGCCCGCCTGGTGCGACACCTGGTGGATCGCCAAGGCCCGCACCGACCTCGGCCTGCGCCTGGTGCTCGTGTCCGAGAACATCTGCAGCGCCGACGCCGCGATCAAGACCGGCCTCGAGCTGCGCTTCCGCTTCGCGCTCCCCGACGTGGCCGACGTGACGAAGAAGGCCCGCAAGCGCTCGGGGCGCGCCACCGGGCGCTTCGCGATCGAATACGAGGTCCACTTCCCGGGCGTGGTCGTGGTCCTCAACGCGCGGATCCTGAGCGGGATCAAGGTCATGAAGACCTGGACCCTGATGGAGGGCAACCCGCCCCAGCTCCCGCTCAAGCGGGGGATCTTCCCCAACAGCGCCAGCAAGTCCTTCTGGAACGCGCGGCAGTGCCTCAAGCAGGGCTGGAACAAGATGCTCCACCAGAAGCGACGGATCATGCGGCGGGTCGAGCAGTGGCAAGACCTGCAGCTGGCCATGGTCAGCGCCTCGGGGCAGCGCAAGCGCGACGGCTCGCCGCAGTACCCGCTGACGACCGTCGCGCCGGGGCTCTTCTACACGGGCGACCCGGACGACCAGGAGACCCGCCAGTGGTGGGAGGCCAACCAGGACAAGTGGCTCGAGCAGTGGGCCGCCTGCCGGCTCTCCTTCTCGCGTGAGGCCCACAAGGTGCGTCGCTACGGACAGAACCGCACCTTCGCGCCCAAGTTCGTGCCGCGCACCCGCAAGCACCTCGGCAACGCGCTCGCCCACTACTGCGAGCGCGTGGAGGACCTGATCGAGCGCAAGCTCAAGCCGAGGCTCCAGGCGCTCAACGAACGGGCGGCGCTGCTGCAGGAGTTCGAGCAGCAGCTCGAGGACGAGGAGGCCAACGCGGATCAGGCCGAGAAGCCGACCAGCGACCTGATGAAGGCGATCAAGACGCTGGAGGGGAGCGACCCCGTGCTCAACTGGAGCCAGCACCTGGGCAACCGCCCGCTGGACCTGCTCGACAAGTACTTCCTGCGGATCGGCTACTACTACCCGCAGCGGGAGGCCTGGTAGTGCGCCGGCGGACCTTCTACGTACTGGAGTGCGAGGCCGAGGGCTGCGTGGTCGAGCTCTTCCTCAACGACCAGCCCGTCGAGCGCCGGGGCGAGGGGCCCGGGCTGGGCAAGTTCTACAACGGCCAGTGCAACCACGAGCTGGTGCCCGGCGAGAACGAGCTGACCCTGGTGATCTCCCCCGGCCCGACCCCGGCGAGCACCCTGCGCGCGCGGCCCGAGCGGCCTGGGCGCGCGCGGCGGCTCTCGATCCGGCGCAACGAGCAGCCGGCGCCGGCCCACGCGCGCTGCAAGCTGACCCGCTACCTCGAGCACGAGGTGATCGGCAGCCCCGCTGGCGAGCTGCTCCTCGACCTGAGCTGGGAGCTGGAGCCGACCGAGGAGCGCCACTGGCCGCAGGTCGTCTCGGCCTCGGTCGACCTGGGCGAGCTTTGGGGGCGCTGGGCCTGGCAGGACGCCGAGCCGCTCACGCTCGACGAGCAGACCCGGGCCGAGGTCAAGCGCTTCCTCGAGGACCTGCACGCCGCGCTCAGCGACAAGGACCTCGACCCCTTGATCGAGCGCAGCCGCACGCGCGTGGCCGAGATCAGCCGCGCCTACGAGCTCCCGGCGGGCCAGAAGGAGGAGGAGGTGCGCCAGAACGCGCGCTTCTTCCAGGAGCAGGAGGGCTGGGGCATGCAGCCCTTGGACTGGGAGCAGGCCGACCTGCGCCTCTGCGGTCGGCGGCGCCTGATCGAGTGCGTGGCTCAGGACGGCATGTCGCTCTTGCGGGAGCTGCCGCGCGGGGAGCACGGGGTCGTCAACTCCTGGCCGCTGTTCCTGGCCAAGATCGACGGGCGGCTCGAGATCGTCCGCTAGCCTGGATCCTGCACGAGTCCGAGCTTGCGAGGACCGTGCAGGGCCAGGCTAGCCCCAGGCGAAGCCTGGGGACTGGGCCGGAGCGAGTCCGAAACTTGTTTCGGCGAGCGAGGACGCAGGGACAGAGTGTCACGCCGAGCGCAGCGAGGCGAATGACACTCTGTCTAAGGAAACAACGGCGTAGTCCGACGGATTCGCCAGCCGAGGAACGAGGCTGGTGAATTCGTCGGACTAGCCCTCGTCTTCCCCGTCGTCGCCTTCTAGGTCGGGCAGGGAGAAGTCGTCCTCGACCTCTTCCTCCAGGACGGGGAGCGCGTGGGTCGCCCACAGGGCAGAGCGCAGGCCCTCGGCCGCGCCGGCCAGCCCCTCGCCGCCGCCGCTCCCGCGGCCGGGCAGGAGGTCCACCTGGACCAGGACCGAGGTCAGGCTCGCGATCGTGGCCCGCAGGGTCAGGCGGGTGCGGAAGGCGAGCCGGTTGACGATCCGCTCCAGCGCCACGCGCAGGGGGTCTTGGCGGGGGAGCTCGCGCTCGGCGCGGCGCAGGATCGCCTTGATCCGCTCGCGGGCCTGCTCGACGGCTTCGCCGGCCTGCTGCTCGTCCTCGATCGCGCGCAGCTCCTCGCGCAGGGCGCGCACGTCCTCGGCCACGCGCAGGCGAGCCTCGATCGCCTGGCAGGCCGCGCTCAGCGCCTCGCGCAGCTCGGCGCTCAGCCACTCCTCGAGGTAAGGCGCCAGCAGGGCGAAGGCGTCCTGCCAGCGGGCGAAGGGGAAGGAGCGCAGCACCGCGCCGACCAGCGCTGGCGCGGCGCCGACGAGCGCCGCGCGCTCGAGCGAGAGCAGGAGCAGGTCCAGGTCGGCCAGGCGCTCGGCCTGCTCGCTGGCGGCGCGCTCGCCCAGGTAGTCGAGCAAGAGCGGGTGCCCGCGCTCGTCGTAGAGGGCCTCGCGCAGGAGCGCCACCGGGTCGGGGGTCGCGCCCTCCCCCGCCTCGGCGCGGCGCCAGCCTTCGCTCCACAGCTCCTCGCTCGGGCCCGCCTCGGGCGCCGAGGCCACGTCGCCCCCCGCCCACTCCCAGAGCGCGCTCAGGGCGGTGTAGCCCGCGTAGCGCTGGGTCAGATAGCCCAGGACCTCGCCCGCCAGGGCCGCCTCGCTCACTGGGACACCTCCTCGCGCAGGTCGAGCGCCTCGCGGGTCAGGGCGCCGAGCTCGTCGCGCCCGAAGCGGAGGGCCTGGCCAGGGTCGCGCCCCTCGCACAAGTAGGCCTCGACCGGGCCGAACACGGCGGCCAGCTCGTCGACCGTGGCGGTGGGCAGGTAGACGCGCAGCACGCGGGGGTCGTAGAAGCGAAAGTAGAGCTCGCCCCCGCCCTCGCGCTCGACCAGCAAGAAGGCGCGGAAGTGCTTGCGCAGCTCGGCCAGCTCGGCGCCGCTGAGGAAGGGCACCAGCCAGGCGCGGCCCCAGCCCTGCTCGAGCAGCTCGGTCGTGGTCTCGCTGTCGCCCGCGCCCAGGTCGACCAGCCAGGGGCCGACCGCGGCCAGCTCGGGCTGGGCGCCCTGGTAGAGGCACTCGGCCGGCGCCTCGCCCTCGGCCAGCCGCGCGGCGAGCCCGGGCGACTCGGGGGTGGGCGGGTCCTGCGCCGCGTCGACCAGGGCGTAGACCCGGCTCCCGCTCTCGGCGGCCTCGCAGAGCAGCTCCTGGACCTCGTGCGCGAAGTCCGCGGGCTCGCTGGTCTCGCTCACGCGGCCTCGGCCTGCTGCCGCTCTCGCTTGCGCTGCTCGCACTTCTCGCAGAAGGCGGTCCCGTTGGCGGCGGCGCGCAAGAGCGTGTCGACCTGGTCGCTGACGTCCGCCGCGAGGCGGAACTCGTACTTGTCCTTGCCGGTCGGGACGAAGTAGGACTCGCCCGCCGCCTGGGCTTCGGGGTGGTCGCAGAGGATCTTGCCCTCGACGCCGGGGAAGCGGACCTCGGCCATGCCAGGGATCTTGCTCGTCCCCTTGGCGTAGCCGGCCGCGTTGAGCTCCTTCTCGAAGATCGACTGGTCGGGGAGCGCGATCTTGACCTGCTGACCGGCCGCGAACTCGCCCTGGGCGTCGAGCAGGACCACCTTCACGACCGGCCGCGAGCCGATCATGAACTTGCGGGTCACGTCGAACTTGATCGTCCACTCCTGCTTGCTCAAGCCGCAGGAGGGGCAGACGTCGTCGTCGTTGATCTGGTGTCCGCAGTGGGGCCAAGGCACGCTTCGTCTCCAGCCCTCAGCCTAGTGGCGCGCCCCGGCGGTCGCCACCGGGTGCGGGTCTCACTTGCTCGCGCGCTCGAGGGACACGAGCAGCACGGGAGAGCCGGGCGCGCCGGAGGCCCGGATCGTGAGCCGCTCGCCCTCGCGGACGTAGCTCAGCTCGCGCGGCCACTTGTTGCTCGGGTTGCGGAACACGGCTCGCCGCGGCCCGCCCTCGGCGAGGGGGAAGCTCGCGGCCTCGCGCCCGCCAGGGAAGGGGGTCAGGACCACCTCGCCGCCGCGGCAGTGGAAGCGCTCGAACTCGAAGGCCACCGCGCGCCCCTTGGCGTCGAGAGTCTTGCTCGCGGAGAGCACTTCGCCGCCCGCGGCCGAGGTGTAGTCGGCGAGGAAGCGTTGGGCCGGTCGATCGCCGAAGCGCGCCGTCCCGCTCCAGCGCCCCTCCAGCCACTCGAGGCCGAGCGAGGCCGG
>CALDQK010001128.1 GCA_937911525.1 uncultured bacterium | reverse complement strand
TCGTCGTGACCGTGCCGCCGCCCGAGCCGCTGCCGCTGCCGCTGCCGCTGCCGCTGCCGCCGCCGCTGCGGCCCTCTTCGCCGATCGCCAGCGTCGTGGCGGTGCCGCCGCCGCCGCTGCGGCCTTCCTCACCCACGGCCAGGGTAGTCGCGAGCCCGCCGCCGCCGGAGCTGCCGCCGCTGCGACCCTCCTCGCCGACGGCCATGGTCGTGACGCCCACGTGGGCGATCAGGGCGGTGGTGCTCTTGCGCTGCTCGAGCTCTTCGATGAACAGGCGCTTGTTGGGCTTCGACATGGGGCCTCGCTGAGGGGAGGTCGGGGTTCTCTCGCTCGACGCACCGCAATGCCTGTACCTAGCGGTCGAATGTCCCCAGCGGCTACGTGCCACAAGGACTTAGCTCCGCCCGTTGCCCGTCTGACACACCTCAGATCGCGCAGATCCGCGCGCTTTCCCGGAAGTGAAAGGCATCCGTGACGCATCGCGCGTCCTATGCGGACGGAACTTGTGTGCGAAATCCGCCCGCCAGCATCCCTTCAGGCCGCCGCCCCATCTCGCCGATACCCCGTCTGTGGGACGAGCCCCACGAGGAGGAACAGGCTATGGAGCACTTGGTGGTTACGGGCGGCGGGCCCCTCGAGGGCAGCGTGCGGATCTCCGGCTCCAAGAACGGCGCGCTGCCGCTCCTGGCCGCGACCCTCCTCAGCGACGGGCGCTGCACGTTGACCAACGTGCCCAACCTGACCGACATCGGGAACCTGTGCGAGCTCCTGAGCGAGGTCGGCGTCTCGGTCGACCGGCTCGGGCCTCACGCGATCTCGACGCGCGTCACCAGCGAGGCCAACTCGGTCGCCCGCTACGAGCTCGTGTCGCGGATGCGCGCCTCGATCTACCTGCTCGGGCCGCTGGTCGCCAAGCGCGGCTTCGCCCGCGTGTCGCTCCCCGGCGGCTGCGTGATCGGCCTGCGCCCCGTCGACCTCCACCTCAAGGGTCTGCGCGCCCTGGGCGCCGAGATCGAGCTCGACCACGGCTACATCGTCGCCAAGGCCCCCAAGGGGCGCCTGCAGGGCAACCGCGTGTTCCTGGGCGGGCCCATGGGCAGCAGCGTCGGCGCGACCTGCAACGTGCTCATGGCCGCTGTCCTGGCCGACGGCAAGAGCGTGATCGAGGGCGCCGCCTGCGAGCCCGAGGTCGTCGAGCTGGCCAACTTCCTCAACGCGATGGGCGCCACGATCGAGGGGATCGGGACCCCGCGCCTGGTGATCACGGGCGTGCCCAGCCTGGGCGGCGCGCGGCAGCGCGTGATCCCGGACCGGATCGAGGCCGGGACCTACGCCATCGCGGCGGGCATGACCGGCGGCGACGTGCGCCTCGAGGACGTGCGCCTCGACCACCTCGGCGCCGTCGTGGACACCCTGGAGAAGGTCGGCTTCGAGTTCAGCGAGCCGGAGGAGGACGTGGTCCGCGTGCGCTGCCCCGGTCCGCTCCAGCCCGTGCGCACCACGACGCTGACCTACCCTGGCTACCCGACCGACCTCCAGTCGCCGCTGATCGCGATGCTGACCAAGGCCGATGGGATCTCGGTCGTGAGCGAGAAGATCTACCCCGACCGCTTCATGCACCTCGCCGAGCTCCAGCGCATGGGCGCCGACGTGATGAAGGAGGGGAGCAGCGCGGTGATCCGCGGGGTCGAGCGCCTCAAGGGCACCGACGTCGACGCGACCGACCTCCGCGCGGGCGCCGCGCTGGTGCTCGCCGGCCTGGTGGCCGAGGGCACCACCCGCCTGCACAAGGTCTATCACGTCGACCGTGGCTACGAGGACTTCGAGGCCAAGCTGACCGGCCTCGGCGCCAACATTCACCGCGAGATCGTCAGCGCCAGCTACAAGCGCGCTGCCTAGCCCGACCCTGCCCGATCCTCGCGGGCTCGGACTCGTGCAGGATCCGGGCCAGCCGTCTGCGCGGCGGCCTCTCGTAGTAGCCTCTCCTGCGTGAGGCATATCGGGCGCTTCGAGATTCGGGGACCGCTCGGGCGCGGAGGCGCCGGAGCGGTCTTTCGCGCTCATGACCCGGAGCTGGGCCGCGAGGTGGCGCTGAAGCTGCTCCTGGACGCCAGCCAGGAGCGCGCGCGCCGCCGCTTCCGCACGGAGGCCGAGGCGCTGGTCCGCCTCCGCCACCCGCACCTCGTGACCGTCCACGAGGCCGGCGAAGAGCAGGGGCAGCCCTACCTGGTGCTCGCGCTGGTCGAGGGCAGCTCCCTGGGCGAGGTCCTGCGCGAGCGCGGGCCGCTCTCCCCTGCGCGGGCCGTCGAGGTGGTCACGAAGCTCGCCAGCGCGCTGAGCGCCGTCCACGCGGCGGGGCTGCTGCACCGCGACCTCAAGCCCGAGAACGTGGTCCTGCGCGCCAGCGACGAGGAGCCGGTGCTGGTCGACTTCGGCCTGGCGCGCGACCTGGCGGCCAGCCAGGGCCCGACCCGCACGGGGCAGGCCATAGGTTCGCCCGGCTACTGGGCTCCCGAGCAGGCCTCCGGTCAGGTCGACCGAATGGGGCCCTGGACCGACGTCTATGGGCTGGGCGGCGTGCTCTACGCTTGCCTGACCGGGCGCCCTCCGATCGAGGCGCACAACTTCCCTGACGCGGTCATCGCCACGATGCGCCAGGTGCCGGACCTGCCCTCCAGGAGCTCGAGCGAGATCGACCGGGCGCTGGACGCGATCTGCCTGACCTGCCTGGCCAAGGCCCCCGAGGAGCGCTACCCCGACGCGGCCGCGCTGCTCGAGGACCTCGAGCGCTACGCCCGCGGCGAGCCCGTCGCCGCGGCGCGCGCCGCGTCGAGCCGGCGTCCACGCCTCCTCCTCGCGGCTGCGCTGATCGCGATCCTGGCTGCGGGAGCGGCCAGCGCCCTCGCCCTGAGGCCCCTGGACGGCGAGCCAGGCGATCCAGCCCCTGTGACCCCGCTGGCGAGCCTGAGCCCGGTCGCGGCGGGGCCGCCCGGCTTCCCCCAACTCCCCGCGCGCCCTTCGGCCGCGGGCGTCTCGCCCGGCGCCACGGCGGGTCGCCTGCGCGCAGCCCTGGCCGAGCTCCGGCTGCCGGCCTGGGCGCTCCTCGAGCGGGAGGCCGCCCTCGCGCCACCGGGCGTCGACCCCGCGGCCCTGCTCGCGCTCGCGGATCGCTCTCCGCCAGCGAGCCGGGAGCACCTCGCGCCCTTGGCGCGCGCCGCTCGCCTCGGCTGGTCGCCGGCGATCCGCAGGCTCGCGCTCGGGATCCTGGACGGGGAGCTGCGCGCGATCCCCGTGGCGGACGACGCGCTCGCCTGGCGACTGCTGACCTTGCTGCTGGCTTTCGACTCGCAGGAGGCGCTGCCGGCGCTGGCCGCAGCCCTCGAGACCGATCCCCAGGGGCGCTCGGTCGTCACCTCGCTCCAGGACCGCAGCCTGTCCCGGACTCGGCGAGAGCTCCTGGGGCGAGAGCTAGGCGCGCTCCTGGCTGAGCGCTGGGCCCTCGAGCCCCGCCCGCACACCGACCGTCGCATGCCCCTCGCCCTCGACACGCCAGAGCGCAGGCGACGCGCGTGCCTCCTGCTCGAGCGCGTCGCGGCGCTGGGCAAGCCCTGGGAGGGCGCGGTCAAGGCAGCCGCCTACATGTCCCCGCACGAGATGCTCCCACACGTCCCCCCGAACGCGCCTTACGTCGGCACCACGCGCTGGCTGCAGCTCGCTGGCCGGATCGTGAAGGTCACCCAGACCTTGGGCGAGGTGCGCGGCTTCCGCCTCCTGGCTAGCTTCGGCTTGATCCCGCCCGGGTCGCCCGAGCTGGAGCTCCAGCGCCGCTGCCTGATGCACGAGAACTTCACCGAGGTCGCCGACATTCAGGCCTTGGTGGTGGCTGGCCTGTCATGGGTCAGCGACGAGAGCATCCCCCCGGCGCGGGGTCGCGAGCTCGCGCTGGCGACCTTTCGGATCAGCCTGGACATTAGCGAGGGCGCGACCGACCGCGTCCGGCGCGCGCTCTTCACCCTCAAGCTGAGCGGAGACGAGATCGACGAGGGCGAGGTCCGGCGCTTTCCGCTCGAGCTCGCCTGGCGCCTCTACTGGAGCGCGGCGGAGTCGGACCTGGTCGCGCTGGGCTGGGCGGAGCCGCTGCCCGAGTAGCCAGCCGATCAGCGAGCCGAGGGAAGGGGGTCCTCCTGCGTTCGCTGCACCACGCAGTACTGGCGGTCGTTGTAGAGAACGCGCCAGCCGTAGTGTTCGTGGAGCAATGGAGGCAGGGGCGATGACGAGCGAACCATGACCAGCTCGACCCGGTATCCGTCCAGGAGCTGCTTCCAACCCGGCCTGACCTGGGCGATCCCAAAGTAGTTGCGGTTGGTATCGGTGGCCAGGTGAATGTCTCCGCGCCCGTCCGAGAACACCCTCCCGGCCGCGAAGAAGACCCAATCCAGGAGCCCGCCTGCGTCGAGGCGGTTGTAGATTCGCCCGCTGACCCCGCTCTCGCGCAGGAAGCGGACCGCCCCGAGGTGGGGTCCCAGCGGCTTGACGAAGTTGTCCAGCCCTCCCGGCTGGCACGGGCGGGCGAGAGGCCCGAGCAACACCGCGAGCCCAATGGCTCCGCTGATGGCCAGGACGATCGGTGCCGTGTCCCAGCTGAGCGCCAGGGCGCGGTCGAGCGATCGTCCGCGCTGACCCAGGCGCTGCTGCACCAAGGCGCTGAGGTGCTCGGCCACCCAGGGCAGCGCCACCAGAGGGAGGACCGCGGCGAAGCGCCGGTACACGAAGCAAAAGTGAATGAAGAGCAAGGTCGGCAAGACCTCGCGCAGCTGGATCTGATCGCGGCGCAGGATCAAGACCGTCACGAACAGGGCGATGACCCCCTCCACCACCTTCCCGTCCAGGCTCGCGACGTCGAGCGCGCTCAGCTCGCCAATGATCCCGCGGTGCGCGTTGACGTGGCGCGGGTAGATCAGCACGTGGTAGAGCGCGTCGCCGCCGTGGGGATGGAACGCAAAGCCGACCAGCGCCAGACCCACGACCCCGCCCAGCCACAGCGCCCGACGCGGCAGACGTCTCTCGCGCCTCCAGCCGCTGAGCGCCGTCCCTAGCGCGTCCAGGGAGAGGAGGGCGTAGCCGAAGGTGAAGCCTCCGTGGAGCTGGTTCCACCCCAGGAGCATCACGAGCAGGAAGAGGGCGCGCTTGGGCCCGAAGCGGGCCTCAGGGTCTGGCAGGGCCAAGATCCAGCCGGTCACAGCCACCAGCGCGAAGCTGAGGGTGCGTGGGCGAATCGAGTGCCAGTAGAGCGGCACCAGCAAGGCCAAGAACAAAGCGGGCAAGGCGACGAGGGGAGTGACCCGGCGCTGGCGCAGGTTCCCGATCGTGGCGCCGGCCGTCACCAGGAGCGCGAGCAGCGCAGCCGCCAAGGGTCCGGCGAATCCGCGCGCCTCGAAGGTCTTGTAGAGAGCGAGTTGGGCCAGCCAATTCAGATTGGTCCACTTGACCCCCGCGCTCGTGTAGCAGAAGGGGTCGAGGCGGGGGACCGTCCCGGTCTCGACGATCAGGCGACCCGTAGCGAGGTGCCAAGGCCCGTCGTAGGAGACCAGAGAGTAAGGATCCGAGAGCCAATAGACGGTCAGGCCCGCGAGTGAGCAGCACAGGGCGCACAGGATGAAGGCGAGGGGCGAGCGGGTCGAGGTCAAGGGAGTCCGTCGAGGTGTGGGGCATAGAGTAGCTGAAGCCCAGGCGTCCGTGGCTGGCCGATACGGGTTGGGCGGGCGCCAACCGGATCTCGCCCTAGGTCAAACCGACGCTAGGCGCTACCATCGCAGCCATGCAGGTCCTCCCCTCCCTAGGCGGCGCGATCGAGCACGAACCGCACGTTCGACGGCGAGTCGTGTTGATCCGCCCCCCCGTGGTCTCGGCACGCAACTCCTACAGCTCGCCAGTTACGCCCCCTCTCGCGCTGGCCTACCTGGCTGGCTCCCTCCGGGCGGCCGGGCATGAGGTGACGACGATCGACGGCTTGGGTGAGGCGATCGACGAGGTCTGGTTCCACGACGACCCCGAGTGCCGAGTGCGCGGGCTGACGATCCCCGAGATCGTCTCTCGAATCCCAGCCAACGCAGAGCTGATCGGCGTGTCCTGCATGTTCAGCCAGGCCTGGCTCTTCGTGCGCCAGCTCGTCAACGCTGTCGCGGAGCGCTTCCCAGGGGTGCCCCTGGTCGTGGGTGGCGAACATGTCACAGCCGCCCCGGAAGTGATCTTGGAGACCTGCCCTGCAGTCGGAGCCTGCGCGCTGGGCGAGGGCGAAGCGACAGTCGTCGACCTGGCCGCCTACTTCCCCGAGGTCCCCGAGCGGATCGCCGGGATCGTCTACAGGGACCCCGCAACGGGTCAGGCGCGCCGGTCCGCTGGGCGACCGCGGATCAAGGACGTGTCTTCGATCCCCCGCCCCGCCTGGGACCTCCTCCCGCTGGAGGAATACCTCTCGCGACCCTTTGCTTCGGGAGTCAACGCGGGTCGGACGATGCCGATCCTGGCCACGCGTGGCTGCCCCTACAAGTGCTCCTTCTGCTCCAGCCCCCAGATGTGGACCCAGCGCTACTACCCGCGCCCGCCGCTCGAGGTCATCGAGGAGATCGAGGATTACATCCGCGACTACCGCATCGACTGCGTCGAGTTCTACGACTTGACCGCGATCGTCAAGAAGGAGTGGGTGATGGAGTTCGGAACGCTGCTCAAAGAGCGCGGCCTGAACCTGACCTGGCAGCTCCCCTCCGGAACTCGCTCGGAGGCGCTCGACGCCGAGGTGACCAAGTTGCTGGCTGACACCGGCTGCCGCTACCTGGTCTATGCGGCCGAGTCAGGCTCACCGCGGATGCTCAAGAAGATCCACAAGAAGGTGAAGCTCCCCCGGATGGTCGAGTCGATGCGCAACGCCAAGCGCAACGGCATGAGCCTCCGCTGCAACCTCATGATCGGCTTGCCAGAGGAGGAGCGCAGCGACGCCTACCGCACACTGCGCTTCCAGGCCAAGCTCGCCCTGCTCGGCGTCGACGACGTGCCGCTCTACATGTTCTCCCCATACCCCGGCAGCGAGCTGTTCAAGTTCCTCCAGGAGAAGGGCGTGATCGGCGAGCTCGACGACGACTACTTCCGCAGCCTGCTCTGCCAAATGGACCTCACGACGAGCAGCAGCTACTGCGAGGCCATGTCGCCGCGCGAGCTGGCGCTCTATCGCCTCCTCGGCATGTCGACCTTCTACGGGCTGAGCTACCTCTCCCGCCCCTGGCGTATCGCGCGCACTGCCAAGAATTTGCTGATCTCGGGCAAGACCGACACGGTGTTCGAACAGCGAATCTCGGAGGCCCTTCGCCGTCGGCTGACCAAGCTCCGCGCGCGTGTTCGCGCTCGCGTGCGCGTGCCCGTTCCGGTCTAGCCCGTGCCCCAAGACAAGCGCGCCGAGATCGAGTTCTTCGACTCGTTCAGCAACACCGGCGAGTACGACGTCTTTAGCGAGCGCGGCTACGCGAGGATCCTGGGCGAATTCGCCCGCCATTTGCCCAACCGGCGCCCGCTGCGCTGCGTCGATCTCGGGTGCGGCACCGGCGACTTCACGGCGCGCTTGCGTCCCCTCGGGCTCGACCTGCACGGCGTCGACCTCTCGCCCAACGCCGTTCGCCTGGCACGGCAGCGCTTCCCCGACATCACCTTTCACGTGGGCGACATCGAACAGCCCGAGCTCGAGGCGGGCTCCTTCGACGTCGTGGTGTTCAGCGGGGTGCTGCACCACTTCCCTGAGCTCGAGCGCGCGGTCGCCGAGAGCTGGCGACTCCTCGCTCCGGGCGGGTTGGCCCTGGCCTACGACCCCCACCGTGGGAACCCCTTCTTTCGGCTCCTGCGCTGCCATGACTCGCCGCTCTACAGCAGCAAGGGCGTGACGCCCAACGAGCAGCCCCTCTCCCGGTGCGCCTTGCAGCGAGCGTTCACGCAGGCGGGCTTCCGCGCCGAGGTCTACCCGATCTCCGGCGTCGGCTACAAGTACGTCGAGGGTCCGGCTCGCCTGGCGATTCCGGCCTACAACCTCTTCGACCGTCTACTCGACAAGGGCCCGCTGCGCCGCTTCGGCGCCTTCTTGATCACAGTCGCCCGCAAGCCGAGCTAAGGCCCGATTCGTCTCCTCGATCAGGTCGCTTCACCGAGTTCCTCGGCCCCGACGCGATCCGGCGCCTCGACCCCAAGAGGTCCCCTGCACGGGCCAAGAAGCCAAGCCGGCCCTACAAGCCCCGCGTCCACGGCTTAGTCGTCTAGCTGGATCACGCCCAGCTCGGCGAGGGTCGCGAGCACTCGCTCCTCGTCGGAGCGCTGGCTCAGGGGAATCGTGAACTGCGCGTCGGGGAAGAAGAGCTCGGTCAGGTCGTCGAAGAGGCTCGCGCCTTCGGGGCGCTGGCGGTGGATTCGAAGGTGGTCGCCGTGGTGGGTGTAGCCGCGCACTCGTGACCAGCGCAGACGTCGGGTCTGGAGCTTGCTCGTCACGATTCGGTCGCGGTAGAGCAAGGCGTCTCCCTGGCGTCTCTCGAGGCGACACCTCCAGTGCTGGAAGGCCATGGTCGAGAGGCTGGTCCAAGCGAAGAGGCCCACGAAGCGCGGGATCCGGCCCTTCAGGTGAGGCCAAGGCGCGTAGTCCATGAGGTCGAGGAGCAGCAACCCGAGCGCTACCCAGGCCCCGACGGAGGCGCTGCGCACCCAGCTCTGAGCGAGCTTGGTGACCGGCGGCCCCTCGACCATGCAGAGGGGCTCGCGCTCGTCGTCCGGGGTCTCGCCGTCCTCACTCGTCACTCGCACGTTCTACCCAGTCCAGTGAAGCCAGGGGTAGAGGCCGCACGGCCTGGACGCGATACTGCCCCTATGAAGCAGCCAGCACTTTGGGGCGCCGTCGGCGTGGTCTCACTCGTGGTCGGCCTGGCAGCCGGGCACTCCCTCGGGGCAGCAGAGCGGGACGCCGCGGAGGCCTTCGAGGTCCGCGCCGCAGAAGAGAAGGCCAAGCGTTTGGAGGACCGGCTGATCGGACTCGGCCAGGCTCCCGCCAACCCCTCGCCGGCGCCCGCGGAGCCGGCAGCCGACCTGGGGGGGCTCGCGAATCAGGCTCAGGAGGAGCTGGCTGAGCTGAAGCAGAAGCTGGCGGATGCCCAGGCCGAGGCTAGGGAGCTCGTCTCCAAGGCAGAGGCCAAGGCGCAGGAAGCCGTCGACAAGGCAGACGCGCGCGCCAAGGAGGCGCTGGCGCGCGCCGAAGGTCAAGCGGAAGCCACCCGGGCCCAGCTCCAGGCCGCCCACCAGCAGTCGCTGGCTGAGAAGGACCGGGCGATCGCGCAAGCCCAGCAAGAGTCGCGCAAGCTGCAGCAAGAAGTCCGCGAGCTGCGCGAAGAGGTGCGCAAGCTGCGCGCCTCGGTCGAAGCCCTGCGCAAGACCAAGAGCCTCTTTGGCGGCTAGCGCGCGGCTGAGTCGGCTCAGCGCGATCACCGCGGGGCTCGGCGCCGGACTCCTGTTCTCCGTGGAGCTCCTCTTCGCCCGCCTGCTCCTGCCTCACCTCGGCGGGAGCGCCGCGGTGTGGACCACCTGCCTGTTCTTCTTCCAAGCCCTCCTCCTCGGCGGCTACGGACTGGGCCACCTCGCCCAGCGACTGCGCCCGCGTGATCAAGTCGGCGCGACCTTGATCCTCGTGGGTCTGGGAGCGCTCCTGCTCCCCCCCTCGATCCCGGCTGCCTGGAGCCCCGACCCCAGCTACCTGCTGCCCGGGGTCCTGGCCCTCCTGACTGAGCGAATCGGCCTCCCCTTCCTGGCCCTGGCGAGCATGACTCCCCTCCTGCTCGGCTGGCTCGCCTCGCGCGCCGAGCGGCCCGAGCGCCTGCTCGCGGCGAGCAACGCTGGCAGCCTGCTCGGGCTGTTGGCCTACCCCCTCCTCCTCGAACCCGCCCTCGGACTCTGGCGCCAGGGCCAGCTCTGGTCCTTCGGCTACGTCGCGTGGGGACTGCTCGTGCTGGCCTCCGGGCTCGCCGCCCTGCGCGCTGGAGACGAGCAAGCAGCCGCGGAGCCCGGCAGCGCAGCAGGCGGCCGCTTCAGGGAGTGGGCCCTCCTCGCCGCCCTCCCCTCCGCCCTGCTCTACGGCGTCACCACCGCGATCACCACCTTCCTCCCGCCGCTGCCCCTGCTGTGGGTCCTGCCCCTCGCCCTCTACCTGGCCGGCTTCGTGCTCGCCTTCCGCGACCCCCGCCGCGATCGCGCAAAGCTGCGCGCCTTGCTCGCCGTCCTCGTCCCCCTCCTGATCGTGGGGTGGCTCCTCCGCGGCGCCCTGGCCCGCTGGCCAGCCGGCCTCCTCGGCCTGCTCGCGCTCCACCTGCTCGGCTTCGGCGCCCTCGCCCTGGCACTGCACCAGGAGCTGGCGCGCCGCGCGCCGAGCGCGCCCGACGCGACCCGCTTCAACCTCGCGATCGGCGTCGGCGGCCTGCTCGGCGGCGCGCTCTGCGCCCTGGCCGCGCCGCTCCTCCTCAGGGACGCGAGCGATTACCCGCTCCTGCTCGCCCTCGGCCTCCTGACCCTGCCACCCCGCGGTGAAGCGCTCCGCAGCGGACGCGCCAGGCTGCTCGGGCTCTCGCTCCTGGTCCCGCTGCTGGCCGTCGCGCTCGACCCCGCCAGCGCGCTGGGCGCGCTCCCCCTGCTGGCCATCGGCGGCGCGCTCGCGCTGGCCTTGGCGCGGCAGCGAGCCTGGTCGCGCGCGAGGCTGGCTCTGGCCCTCGGGCTGGTCGTGGCGCTGGGCCTCGCCCGCCTCGGGCCACCCGACGTCGCCGCCACCCGCAGCCTGCACGGGGTCCACCGAGTGGTCGAGAGCGAGGGCTTCCGCCACTACCTCCTCGGCGGCGTCGTCCACGGGCGACAGCGCCTGGACGCGCCCGACGAGCCCCTGGCCTACTTCGCCCGCAGCGCGCCGCTGGGACAAGCCCTGGCGAGCTGGAGCGAGCGCAACCCCCAGGGACGAGTCAGCGTGGTCGGACTCGGCGTCGGCGGACTGCTGCCCTACGCGCGCTCAGGGCAGCGGTGGCGCTTCTACGAGCTGGACCCGACCGTCGAGCGCTTCGCGCGCGCCCACTTCCGCTACCTCGAGCGCAGCCCCGCAGCCGTGGATGTCGTGCTGGGCGACGGACGCCGCGGCCTCCAGTCCGCCGCTCGCGCCGGAGCCGAGCCCTGTGACTTGCTCGTCCTCGACGCCTTCAACGGAGACGCCGTCCCGGTCCACCTCCTGACCGAGGAGGCCTGCGCGCTCTACCTGACCCGCCTCTCGCGGGACGGGCTCTTGCTCGCCAACGTCTCGACGCGCTTCCTCCGCCTGGCTCCCCTCCTGGCCCGCCACGCGCGGCGGTTCGGGCTCGTCGGCGTCCTGCGCCGGGAACGCTTCACCCCGCAAGAGCGCGCCGCGGCCCGACGCGAGGGCCGCGCGCCGAGCACCTGCGTCGCCCTCAGCCGGGACCCAGCCGCGCTGGCCCCCCTGCGAGCCCGAGGCTGGGAGCCGCTCCCGCCGCCCGCGGCGCGGACCTGGACGGATCAGCGCGCGAGCGTGTTGGATCTGGCTGGATTGGTGACACTGGAGGGCAAGTGAGATCGAGAGCAGAGTGAGCGGGCGTGGACCGGAGTGAACGAGACCTCGAGCGGCGGGCCGCGGAGGGCGACGCCGAGGCCGAAGCAGAGGTCCTCGGGCGACGCCTGCGCCGCGGGGACCTCGCCCGTGAGCGGCTCGAGCTCG
>CALDQK010001127.1 GCA_937911525.1 uncultured bacterium | reverse complement strand
CGCGCGCCCTGGGCCTGGCCTTCCAGGTCGCCGACGACATCCTCGACTGCACCGCCTCGACCGAGGTCCTGGGCAAGACCGCCGGCAAGGACGCCGAGCAGGGCAAGCTGACCTACGTGGCGCTGCTCGGGCTCGAGGGCGCGCGCGAGAAGGCCAAGGGCCTGGAGGCGGACGCGTTGGCGCACCTGAGCGACCTGGGCGAGGCGGCGGAGCCGCTGCGTGCCTTGGCCAGGTATGTGGTGGCGCGGGACCGCTAACTCCCTCCCGCCCGCGCTGCGCGCTGTCATCGCCACCGGCTAAGCTGCCGCCATGACCGCCAATCTGCTCCCCCTCGTCGATCGCTTCGCCGGCGTCACGGTCCTCGTCCTGGGCGACCTGATGCTCGACCGCTACCTCTGGGGCACGGTCTCGCGGATCTCCCCCGAGGCCCCCGTGCCCGTCCTGCGCGTGCGCGAAGAGGACGCGCGCCTCGGCGGCGCGGGCAGTGTGATCGCCAACCTGGCCGCCCTCGGCGCCAAGGTCCGCCCCGTGGCGGTCGTGGGCGCCGACACGCCGGGCGACACGGTCACCGGCCTGCTCGAGCAGCTCCACTGCGACACGAGCGGGATCGTGCGCTCGGACGAGGTCCAGACCACGGTCAAGACGCGCGTGATCGCGCGCGTCCAGCACCTGCTGCGGATCGACCGCGACGCCGAGCCGCCGGGGGCCGAGGTCCAGAGCCAGCTGCGCGAGGCGGCCCTGGCGCGCCTCGAAGGCGCCGACGTGGTGCTCGTGTCCGACTACGCGCGCGGCGTGCTCAGCGACGAACTCTGCAGCGAGGTGTTCGCCAAGGCGCGCGAGCTGGGCGTGCCGGTCCTGGTCGACCCACACCCCAACACGCCCTTCGAGCGCTTCCGCGGCGCCACGGCCTTGACGCCCAACCGCAAGGAGACCGAGGGCGCGGTCGAGATCCTGCCCGAGGACGACGCCTCGGTGCACGCCGCGGCCACGGCCCTGATCGAGCGCTTCGAGCTCGACTGGACCCTGGTGACCCTCGACAAGGACGGGATCCACCTGCTCCGCAAGGGAGACGCCCAGGGCGAGCGCTTCCCCGCCAAGGCCCGCAAGGTGTTCGACGTGGCCGGCGCCGGCGACATGGTGCTCTCGGTGCTCGGCCTCGCGGTCGGGGCCAAGATCGACCTCCACGACGCGCTCCGCCTCGCGAACATCGCCGCCGGCTGGGAGGTCGAGCAGCTCGGCGTCGTGCCCCTCAGCCCCGAGGCGCTGCGGACCGAGCTCTCGTTCACGACCCCGCCCGAGCTGCGCGACAAGATCGTGCACGACCACGTCGAGGCGGCCCGCCGGGTCAAGGCGGCCCGCGGCGAGGGCAAGGAGATCGTGTTCACCAACGGCTGCTTCGACCTGCTCCACGCCGGCCACGTGCACTTCATTCAGGGCTGCCGCGCCAAGGGCGACTACCTGATCGTGGGCCTGAACACCGACGAGTCGGTGCGCGGGCTCAACAAGGGCGACAACCGCCCGGTCCTGCCCCTGCGCGAGCGGGCCGCGGTGCTGGCTGGTCTCGAGGCGGTCGACCTGGTCGTGCCCTTCGCCGAGTCGACCCCGATCTCCCTGATCGAGCACGTCCGCCCCGACGTGCTCTGCAAGGGCGAGGACTACGCGACCAAGGTCGTCGTGGGACGCGAGCTGGTCGAGGGCTACGGCGGCCGCGTCGAGTTGGTCGAGCTCCTGCCCGGGGTGTCGACGACGAACATCATCGCGCGGATCACCGAGAGCTAGTGCTGCGCGTCGCAAGTTCCGGTACAGGGGTAGAGGCCTCGGAGGGCGCAGCACTAGGTGTCTTCTGGGGGGGCTGCGCCCCCCCAGACCCCCCATCTTGGCGTCACTCCGTTCCGACCGCGCGCCAGCACTAGCTGGCGCCTGTGTGACCTACACCTTCATGACCCCGCCGGGGGCGCCACCTAGTAAGGCGCGCTGGCTGTCGCTCGCGAGCGACCACGGCAGCCGTACCGGAACTTCTGGGGCACGACACTAGTCCCTGACCTGAAGCTCGCTATCGCGCCGAATCGAGGGCTGTCGCTGCTGCGAAGCGCCAGAGCGGAGCGATCAAGGGAGAAAACTGGAAGCGAGGAAAACAGGAAGTCGGTAGGGAGCTCCGATCGCGACGCGCGCGCGGCAAGCTGCCGCTGAAGAGCGAGCGCCCTTCCCAGCCGCGAGGGCAGACTCCGGTGCCGTCCGAGCTCAGCGACGGCCCTCCTCGCTGACCGAGCGCTGCGCTGCGCCCGCGCCGCCCGGGTGCGCCGACCCGACTTCCGGTTCTCCGGGCTTCCAGTTTTCCCAGTTGAATCGAAACGCAAGGGAGCTGTCGCTGAGCGCGACAGCTCCCAGGCGAGTGCGGAGAGCGCCCTCGGGAGCGAGCTGCTAGTCGCCCCGCTCCGCCTCGACCTCTTCGATCCGCTCGGCGATCCCCTTGGCGGTGCGGGTGTCGATCGTGCCCTCGTCCATGAGGCCGCGGTCGAGCTGGGCGAGGCGCGCGACCTTGGCGCGCTCGTCGGCGAGGACGCGGGCGAGCTCGCCCTGGCCGCGGGCGCGCAGCGACTGCTCCAGCGCCTGCAGCAGCTCCTGCTCGTCCTCGTAGGTCTGCAGCCGGTTGCGCGAGCCGCTCCCGAGCAGGTCCTCGAAGCTGCTGCGGGCGCGGCTGCGGCCCCAGTTGGCGAACACGTCGCCGCGCTCGGCGAAGGGGTCGTTGCTCGCGCCCGTCGGCGCGCCCGAGAGCAGCCACTCGCGGTGCTCCAGGCCGGCCAGCCAGCTGCCCTCGCGGCGGTTGCCCCGGTAGACGTCCTCCAGGGCGGCCTCGCGGTTGGTGTTGTAGCTGTCGACGTAGAGGCTCAGCTCGCGCTCGAGCTTGGCCTCCTCGTCCTGGGTCAGGCTCGCGGCGTAGGCCTCGAGCGAGCCGTGGCGCTCGCTGAGGCTGCGCTCGAGGGCGGCGTTGCCGGCGACCTTGGCCAGCGCCGCCTCGCGGCGGTCGGCCAGGAGCTTCGCCTGGCGGGCGTAGCGCTGGAGGCGGTCGGCGAAGATCGCCTCCTGCAGCTCGAGGGGCTGGTAGAGGTGGTCGCGGTAGCCGTTGTAGGCCTCGCGATACTGCTCGCTCGCCTCGCGCAGGCGCTCGGGCGAGGGCGAGGCGTTGGCGGTCGCGAGCAGGCGCTGGCCGGCCTCGCTCAGGGCCTCGCGCGCTTGGCGCCGGGCCAGCTCGGCGTTGACCTCGCGGTCGACGGTCTCGGCGACGTAGAGGATCACGGCCAGCTCGGCCGCGGTGTAGAACCAGCCGCCGAGACGCGCCAGGCGACCGGCGCGGGCGGCGTTGCCCAGGAGGCCCGCCTGGCGGGCCTTGCCGAGGTTCATGACCCACTTGATCCCGGCCACGCCCGACTTGACCGCCGCCGAGGAGAGGCCGAGCGAGGCGACCGAGATCGCGAAGGCCTTGCCCTCGAAGCGGCCCTCCGCGATCAGGGGCAGCGCCATGCCGGCGGCCAGGACGAGGTTCGTCTTCAGGACCCCGTTCACGAACCTCGGCTTGACGTAGCGCTGCAGGTAGCGGGTGTAGGCGACCTCGCTCACGCGCGCGCCGGCGACGAACAAGCCGTAGTGCTTGTAGAAGTCGGTCGTCATGAGCCCGTCGAAGAACTCCTCGATC
>CALDQK010001126.1 GCA_937911525.1 uncultured bacterium | reverse complement strand
CGCCGGGGCGCCGACGTCCGAGACCGACGCCGAGGGGCCGACGTCCGAGACCGACGCCGAGGGGCCGACGTCCGGGACCGACGCCGGGGGGCCGACGTCCGGGACCGGCGCCGGGGCGCCGACGTCCGGGACCGACGCCCCGGACGAGGCCGAGTCGACCGGCCAAGAGCGAGCCAAGCGACGCTGGGGGCGGGTGTTCGCGGCCGGACTGGTCGGGCTGCTGCTCCTCGTGGTCCTCGGCCCGACCCTGCTCAGCCAGGGACTCTTGGGGGCGATCCTGCGCAGCGCCTTCGCGGGCGTGGGTCCGGGCTCGGGGGTCGGCGAAGCCCGAATCGCCTGGACGAAGGGCCTCTCGCTCAGCGGCCTCCAGCTCGAGCAGCCCGGGACGGCGCAGCAGACTGGCTTCGCGGTGTGGGCCAAGACCCTCGAGTTCGAGACCTGGCTGCTGCCCATCGCGGGCGCGGCAGGCGCCGGAGGGGAGCTCTCGGCCCGAGTCGTCCTGCACGAGGGCGGCTTCCGCTTGGACCTCGCGACCGAGGAGGCGCCCGAAGCAGCGCCCGCGCCAGCTGACGACGCGCCCCCCGCGCAGGCCTCGGACGAGCCGCCGCTGCCCATGAGCCTCGACCTGGCGCTCGACCTGAAGGGCGTCTCGCTCCACCTCCGCTCTGGCGGCCCCCTCCTGCTCGGAGAGGGCCTCGACGCGAGCGGGCGGCTGAAGCTGGGCCGTGACCTGGGGGCCCGCCTGGCGGAGCCGCTGAAGATCACCGCGGCCGAGCTCCTCCTGCCCCTCGGCGAGGCGGCGACCCCCTGGAGCGACGCCGCGGTCCTCCGCGACGTGACCCTCGACGTGAGCGAGTTCGCGTTCCCAGCGGGGGGAGGCCTCGGCGACCTCTTGCTCGAGGCCACCCTGCGCTGCGGCTCCCTCGAGTTCTCGGGGATCCGCTTCGCGGACCTGGTCCTCAGCGTCTCGGTCGCTGGAGGCAAGGCCCACCTGGAGCTGCGCGGGAAGCACCCCGGCGCCGACGGGGAGATCGTGCTCGCGACCGACGTCGACGGGACCAACGACACCGCCTGGCCGATCGCCCTCGACGTCGACCTCGAGCGCCTCCCGGTCAAGGGCCTGGTGGGCGACTACGCCGCCTTCCTGCTGCCGCTGGTCCACGAGACCCGCGGAAAGCGCGGCGACTTCCCGCCCCTCTCGCTCCAGGCCAAGGGCAAGCTGCGCCTGGTGTTCGGGGAAGACGGCCCCGACCCGCAAGCGATCCTCGACAGCCTCGACACCCGCGGCTCGGTGGCGCTCGGGGCAGGCGAGCTGCGCGCAAGCAAGGTCTTGCGCGCCTACACCTCTGGCCTGACCCGGCTCGAGATCGCTGACCTCCTCGAGGGGGTGATCCCCAAGCGCCTCAGCTTCGCCGGCGGCTCGAGCGACTTCACCATCACGGGCGGGCGGCTGCGCTTGCACGCGCTCGACCTCGAAGCCGACCGGCTCCGCCTCCGCGCCGAGGCCGACGTCGGGCTCGCCGACCAGAGCTACGAGGTCGTGCTCCACGCCACCCCGCGCGGCGAGATCCCCGAGGCAGCCGAGGCCGTCCTGCGCACGATCGAGCGGGCCGGCGGAGTCCGCGTGCGCGGCAAGCTCGACGACTCGCCCCCCGAGGCCGTGCTGCCGGGTCGCGAAGCGCTCCTGAAGGCGATCGACGCCGAAGGGAGCGCCAAGGCGTGGCTGAAGCGCGGCGGTCCGGCCCTGGAGGGCGCGGGCGAGGCGCTGCGCGGCTTGATCCCCGGCAGATAGGGGCCGCCGCTCCCTTTGTCTCGCCTCGAGACCGAGCTAGACTCGCGGCGTGACGACCGACCAGCTCTTGATTGGCTTCTTCGTATCCCTCGGCCTGGTCGTGGTGTTCCTGGTCGGCGCGATCGTGCTCGCCAAGCAGCACAAGATCAAAGGGCACCTCGCCGGGATCGGCGCGATGCTCGTGGCCCTCGTCGCCACCCTGGTGTTCGCCGAGACCCTCGGGCGGCGCTACACCTTCGACCCGACCTCCTACCGGGTCCACATGCCGATCGCGTTCCTCGCCGCCGGCACCCTCTTCGCCCCCTTGATCACCGGCTATCGCCACTGGAAGGGCAAGGGCAGCGTGGGGGCGCACAAGAAGGCCTTCGGAGTCTGGTTCACCCTGGTCGTCCTGGCCCTCGGCACCGGCGGCTGGATGCTCTCGGCGGCGACCCGCAAGACGAGCGAAGCCGAGACCCCGACTCAGGGCGAGTAGCCGCTCAGCGTCCGACCTCGTCGATATCGTCGCCGACGTGCTGGCCTTCGATATCGAGACCTACGCGGACTTCGCGGGACTGCCCGCGAGCACCCGCGCCTACCTGACCCGCCGGGACGAGGCGCGCGGAATCGGACCTCGCGATCGACGAGCCGTCGGCAACAAGGCCGCCCTCCTGCCTGGGGTCGCGCAGGTGATCGCGATCGGGCTCTGGGGCGCCCTCGACGGCGCCGAGCGGCTCAGCCTCTCGCTGGTGCCCGACCTGGCGAGCGAGCGCGCGGAGGCCTTCGGGGAGGGTGGAGTCCGCCTGCTCCGCTTTCGCCAGGAGGCCGACCTGCTCGAGGCCTTCTGGCAGCGCTGCGAGGCCGCCCTCAGGTCCGGTCGACGGCTGGTCAGCTTCCACGGGCGCAGCTTCGACGGCCCGATCCTCGCCCTGCGCTCAGCCGTGCTCGGCGTCCGCCCGCGCGTCCAGCTCGTCGGCCACCGCAGCGCGACGCGGCCCCACCTCGACCTGGCCGAGCTGCTCTCCTTCTTCGGCGCCCGTCGCGAGCGCTACGGCCTCGACTACTGGTGCGCGGCCTTCCAGATCGAGTCGCCCAAGCAGGACCTCGACGGCGCCGCGGTCGGCGCGGCCTTCGAAGGCGGACGCCACCGCGACATCGCCCGCTACGCGCTCGAGGACGCGCGCGCCACGGGCGAGCTCTTCCTGCGCCTGGCGGACACGCTCTTGCCCTTGGCGGAGGAGTCCGCTTGAGCGCCCCCGCGCTCGAGCTGCGCGCCTTCTCCCCCGAGACCTGGGCCGACTTCCGCCGGATCCACTGCGAGGCCAACGACACGGGCTGGTGCAGCTGCGTCGCCTGGTGGGTCGAGACCTGGGACGAGTTCAAGGGGCGCAGCGCCGCGGAGAACCTCGCTCAGCGCGAGGCCCTCTGTCGGGCCGGGGAATACGACGGCTACCTGCTCTACGCCGAGGGGGAGCCCGCGGCCTGGTGCCAGGTCGGCCCGCGCGACCGGCTGGTCAAGCTGCGCCGGCAGTACGGGCTCGAGCCCGAGCCCGAGACCTGGGCGATCTCCTGCTTTCAGGTCGTCCCGGCCCGGCGGCGTCAGGGGTTAGCGCGCTCCCTGCTCGAGCGCGTCCTGGCCGAGCTGCGCCGAGAGGGCGTTCAGCGGGTCGAGGCCTTCCCCAAGCGGGGGGCGGAGCTCGACGTCCTCGACCTCTGGCGGGGACCTGAGGCCCTCTACCGGGACTTCGGCTTCGAAGTGTGGCGGGACGCCCCCGCCGCGCCGGTCCTGCGCCTGGATCTCTTCGGAGCTGCTTGAATCCCCTCGCAACCCCCGTAGGATCCAGGCCTTGCGGAGGATGCGCATGGGCAGGCGCCTCGTCGTCGTCGCCGAACGAGACCACGACTTCGTCGATCTGGACGATCGCGACACCGTCACCATCGGGCGCTCGCCCGACAACGACGTCATCGTCAAGGACGACATGGTGTCCCGGCGCCACGCGGTGTTCGAGAAGGACGCCGAGGGCAGCCTGCGGATCCGCGACCTCAAGAGCTTCAACGGGACCTACCTGAACGAGCGCCGGGTCCGCGACGAGCCGGTCGAGCTCTGGGACGCGGTCCGGGTCGGCAGGACCAAGCTCTTCCTCGTCGAGCGCGACGAGACCCCGCCCCTCGTCCCCGGCGAGAGCGGCGCGCAGACCGCGCAGCGCGAGCCCGCCGAGGAGGAGGCCGAGCCAGAGGTCGACCCTGAGGAGGCGATGGGCAAGACCCGCACCCTGGACGTGTCCACGGGCCTCGCGAGCAAGGAGATGCGGGCCGTCGTCGAGGACGTCGTCCGCAAGGAGCGCGAGTCCCTCGAGCGCGAGGTGGCCCGCCGGATCCGCGACGAGAGCGGCCCCTCGCTCCTCGGCTCCCTGCCGGGCTTCCGGGTCCGGATCCAGCGCGACGGCCCCCTCGACGGCGGCGGCGACTTCTACGACGCCTTCCGCGACGCGCTCCTGCCCAACGACCTCTTCCTGGCCACCGGCAGCGTGTCCGGGGTCGGCGTCGCGGCCTGCGTCGCCGCGACCGTCGCCCGCCACACCCTGCGCGGCTACCTCGCCTCTCGGGACGAGGGCCCCGACGAGTCCCTCGTCCCCGCCTGCGACGTCCTGGGCGCGACCCTGCACCCAGGCTCGGCCCTCTCGCTGATCCTCGCCCGCCTCGACGAGACGGGC
>CALDQK010001125.1 GCA_937911525.1 uncultured bacterium | reverse complement strand
CGAGCACGTCGTGCAGGCGCACCCCCTCGTCTTCGATCGAGCGCGAGAAGGGCGGCATCGAGCCCGGCACGACCCCGCCCACGTCGGCGTGGTGCCCGCGGTTCGCCACGAAGAACACCCGCGTCCCGCCCACGAACACCGGCGTGATCACGGTGATATCGGGCAGGTGGCTGCCCCCCTGGTAGGGGTCGTTGGTCAGGAGCACGTCGCCGGGGCGGAGGTCCTCGCCGCGGCTCTCGAGCACGGCCCGCACGCTCTCGGACATGGCGCCGAGGTGCACGGGAATGTGCGGCGCGTTGGCGACCAGCCCGCCCTCGCGGTCGAACACCGCGCAGGAGAAGTCGAGCCGCTCCTTGATGTTCACCGAGAGGCTGACCCGGCGCAGGGTGGCGCCCATTTGCTCGGCGATCGACATGTAGAGGTTGGCCATGATCTCGAGCTGGACCGGGTCGCGCTCGAGCTCGATCTGCTCGCGGGGCTGGCTGGCGTCGGTCGCCAGTCCGGCGGGCAAGCGCACGCCGAGGCTGCTCGCCCCGCGCACCAGCGCGCCCTCGGCCGCCCCGCGGGGCAGGCCCATGCCTTCGCCCTGGCCGAGCAGCTCGCCGACCGCGTCCTCGTCGAGGGCCTCGACGCCCTCGAGCAGGCAGCGCACCAGCTCGTCGAAGGCCTCGACCAGGTCGGGGTCGGCGCCCTCGCCGCCGGCCGCGAAGCCCTCCGGCAGCTCGACGCCCTGCTCGCGCGCGGCGCCGGCCAGGATCACGCGCGCGGCCGCCTCGCTCAGGCCGAGCCCCGTGCCCTGCTCGAGCACGCCTGCGCCCATGTCCTCGTCGAGGCGCTCCAGGCCCTCGAGCAGGCAGCGCGCCAGCTCGCCGTAGGCCTCGACCAGGTCCTCCTCTTCGTCCGCCAGGGCCGGGTCGAGGGCGCTCTCCTCGGCCGCGGCGTCCTGCTGAGCCGTGAGCAGCAGGTTGCCCTCGCGGTCGAGCAGCGCCTCCCAGCCGGGGTCGACGACTACCGTGCAGCCGGCCTCGGTCACCAGCGCCGGGCCCTGGAAGGTCGCCCCGGGCGAGAGCGCCTCGCGTCGGAAGACCGGCGTGCTGAGCCGCTCCAGCCGGCGCTCGCCCTCGCGCAGCACGTCGAAGCACACCTCGACCTCGCGCTCGGCCGCGCTCGCGTCCAGCGCGCTCAGCTCCAGGGGCTTGCGCTTGCGCCGGTGGCGCCTCTTGCGCGCCGGGCCCGAGACGGCGTCCACGCGCAGGTTGACGACCTCGACCGGGTGGCCGGGGCGGTCGAAGCCGTAGAGCTTGCGGTGCGCGCGGGCGAAGTGCTCGACCCAGCCGAGCGTCGACTCGGCCAGGGGCTCGCGGACCGTGATCGTGGCGTCGACCCCGCGGTAGCGCAGGTCCGCGCTGCGCAGGGTGTGCAGCTTCTGCGCGCCCTGGCGCTTCAGGGCCTTGCTCCCGGCCGCCTCCAGCTCGCAGAAGCCCTGCTCGAGCTCGTCGCCGCGGTTGGTCAGCTCGGGGCCCTGGAAGGGGAGCACGCCGCTGTGGGTCAGCGGCGCGACGCCGATCCCCCAGGCCGAGAGCACGCCGCCGCGGGGCGGGATCAGGACCTGCTCGACGCCGAGGGTCTCAGCCACCGCGCAGGCGTGCTGGGCGCCGGCGCCGCCGAAGCACACCAGCGCGTAGTCGGCCAGGTCGTGGCCCTTGGCGACGGTGATCTCGCGCACGGCCCCGGCCATGGCCTCGTTGGCGATCCGGACCGCGCCGGCCGCGAGGGCCTCGACGCTCTCGGGCGCCTGGCTGGGGTTGGCCGCGCGGACCTGCTCCAGCAGCGCGGCGAAGGCCGCCCGGCTGGCGGCGGCGTCGAGGGGCTGGTCCGCGCCGGGGCCGAAGCAGCTCGGGAAGAGCTCGGGCTGGACCCGGCCCAGGACCGCGTTGGCGTCGGTCACGGCCAGGAGCCCGCCCTCGCGGCGGTAGCAGACCGGGCCCGGGTCGGCCCCGGCGCTCTCGGGGCCGACCCGCAGCCGGCGCCCGTCGAAGTCGATCCGCGAGCCGCCGCCGCTCGCGATCGTGCTCACGGCCAGCGAGGGCGCCTGCAGGCGGACCCCCGCGATCACGCGCTCGTAGACCCGCTCCAGGCCCTCGCCCAGGTCGATCCGGCTGACGTCGGTCGAGGTCCCGCCCATGTCGAAGGCGATCACCCGGTCCAAGCGAGCTCCCTCGGCCAGCTGGGCGGCAGCGACCACGCCGCCGGCGGGGCCGCTCAGGATCGCGTCCTTGCCGCTGAAGTGGCTGGCGGCGGCCAGCCCGCCCGAGGACTGCATGAAGCGGAGCAGGGTCCCCGGCAGGGCCCCCTCCAGGCGCTGGACGTAGGCCCGCAGCACCGGCGAGAGGTAGGCGTCGGCCGTGGTCGTGTCGCCGCGGGCGACCATGCCGACCTCGCCCCCGCTCTCGTGGCTGAGGGCCACCAGCGAGAAGCCGAGGTGGCGGGCCAGCTCGGCCACCGCCCGCTCGTTGACCGGGTTCAGGTAGGCGTGCTTGAACACGACCGCGAGGGTCTCGATCCCCTCGGCCCGCAGCGCGGCCAGGCGCGGGCGGAGCTCGCGCAGGGCCACGGCCTGCTCCAGCCGCCCGCGCGGGTCGACCCGCTCCTCGACGCCGAGCACGACCTCGGCCAGGGGCTCGGGCTTGTGGATGTCGAGCGCGAACACGTCGGGGCGGGCCTGGGTCCCGATCGCGAGCAGGTCCTCGCAGCCCGCGGTGGTCACCAGCCCGATCCGCTCGCCCTTGCGCTCGAGGAGCGCGTTGGTCGCGACGGCGGTCCCCAGCCGGACCGCCTCGACCCGGGCCGGGTCGAGCTCTCC
>CALDQK010001124.1 GCA_937911525.1 uncultured bacterium | reverse complement strand
CGAGACCGCCGACGACGAGGACGACGACCTCGCGCGGCCGGCCCCAGGCTCGGGCGAGCAACCGGGCCTCTCCGCGATGCGCTTCGAGTGCCCCTACTGCGAGCGCGCGGTCCCGCAGCACGCCAAGATGTGCAGCCACTGCGGCAAGGATCTGTAGCGTTCCCTCCTCGGTTCTCTGGAAGGGAGGGGGCGTTTTCGCCTTCTAGGGCTCGAGCGGTATGATCCGCCCCGAGCCAGAAGGAGCCGCCTTGAGCGTGTTCGACCCCCCCGCGCAGCGCCGAGACGGACTGCGGACCGACCTCTATCAGCTGACCATGGCCGCGGCCCTGTTCCGGGCTGGCCTCGATCACGAGGCGACCTTCGAGCTCTTCACCCGGCGGCTCGCCCCCACGCGCGGCTACTGGGTCGCCGCGGGCCTCGAGCAGGCGCTCGACTACCTCGAGGGGCTCTCCTTCAGCGGCGCAGACATCGACTTCCTGCGCACCCTGCCCGGCATGGAGCGCCACGAGGACTTCCTCGCCTACCTGCGCGAGCTGCGCTTCTCGGGCGAGGTCCACGCCGTGGCCGAGGGGACGCCGGTCTTCCCCTGGGAGCCCCTGCTGCGCGTGAGCGGGCCGGCCCTCGAGGTCCAGCTCGTCGAGACCTACCTGCTCAGCCTGGTCAACTTCCAGACCCTGATCGCGAGTAAGGCGGCGCGCGTCCACGGCGCCTGCCGCGGCAAGGCCTTCGTCGACTTCGGCACTCGCCGCGCCCACGGCCCCGAGGCCGGGGAGCTCGTGGCCCGTGCCAGCTACCTGGCGGGCGCCGCCGGCACGAGCAACGTCGAGGCGGGGAGCCGGCTCGGGATCAAGACCCTGGGGACCTTCGCCCACTCGTGGGTGATGACCTTCGACGACGAGGACGAAGCCTTCGCGCGTTACGCCGAGGCCTTCCCCGAGCAGACGACGCTCCTGATCGACACCTACGACACCCTCGCGGCCGCGCGGCGGATCGTGGCCAAGGACATGACCTGCAAGGCGATCCGCCTCGACTCGGGCGACCTCTGCCAGCTGAGCAAGGACGTGCGGAAGATCTTCGCCGAGGGCGGCCGCGACGAGATCAAGATCGTCGCCAGCGGCGACCTCAACGAGTGGAAGATCCACGCCATGGAAGAGGCCGGCGGACAGGTCGACGTCTACGGCGTCGGCACCGAGCTGGCCACCAGCAAGGACCTCAGCTCGCTCGGCGGCGTCTACAAGGTCGTCGAGACCCGCGCGGGGGACGAGGTCAGCTACCCGATCAAGCTGAGCAGCTCCAAGAAGAGCTGGCCCGGCGTCAAGCAGGTGTTCCGCCGCGAAGAGGGCGGCGTCTTCACGGGAGACCTGATCGCGCTGGCCCACGAGGAGCACCCCGGCCAGCCCCTGCTGCAGCCCGTGATGCGCGCCGGCGAGCGCCTCGCGCCTTCGCCCGCGCTGCGCGAGGTCCGCGAGCACTGCCTGGCGCAGCTCGAACGACTCCCGGCCGGCGTGCGCGCGCTGGACGACCCGGCGGAGTATCCCGTGGAGCGGAGCGAGGAGGTCGTGAACCTCGCCGAGCGAGTCCAGGCCGAGGTCCGCGCGCGACGCGGCCTGGCTTGAGCCCAACCCCAACACCAAGGAGGTCCCCCATGAGCGAGCGAGCTTTCCTGGACGTCGACACCCAGGCCGACTTCGTCGAGCCGGGCGGCAAGCTCTACGCCGCCGGCGCGGAGGCGATCAAGCCCAACCTCGAGCAGCTGGTCCGCCACGCGGATCGGAACGGCATTCCCCTGATCAGCTGCGTGGACGCCCACCCCGCCGACGACCCCGAGTTCAAGGACTGGCCGCCCCACGCGATCGTGGGCACGCCAGGCCAGCTCAAGATCGCCGAGTCGCGGACCAACGGCATGGTGTTCGTGCCCAGCGGGCACCAGAGCCAGCTCCCCGACCCCAAGCGCGAGCACGTGGTCCTCGAGAAGCAGCACTTCAACTGCTTCACCAACGAGAACGCCGAGGAGGTGTTCGCCGCGACCGGCGCCAAGACCGTGGTCGTGTTCGGCGTCGTGACCGAGGTCTGCGTGCGCCAGGCGGCCGAAGCCCTGCTCGAGCACGGCTATCAGGTCGAGCTCGTGACCGACGCGATCTGGCCCCTCGACCAGGCCAAGGGCGAGGAGGTCCTGGCCGAGCTCGAGGCCAAGGGGGCTCGCCGGACCCTGACCGCGGACGTGCTCGCGCAGCCGGTCGCCTCATGAGCGCTGAGGAGGAGCTGCTCGTCGCCAAGATCGAGGTGGTCGAGGACCGGACCGCCGACTCGGCCTGCGACGAGGGCTTCCTGCGGGTGCAGCGCCTGCGCCTGCGGAACACCTACACCGACGGCAGCCAGAGCGACACCTACCCCTGCGACATCGTCTCGCGCCGCTCGGTCGACGCCGTGGCGGGCGTCCTCTACCACAAGGACGAGCTGGGGCGAGTCTACGTGCACTACCGCGAGGGCTGCCGTCCGCCGGTGTGGCTGCGGCGGACCAAGCAGGATCAGCTCCCGCACAAGGACGCGCGCGCCTACGACCGGATCGGCGAGATCGTGGCCGGGGTGCTCGAGCCCAGCGACACGGCCCCCGACGGGATCCGCCAGCGCGGCGCCGCCGAGGCCCACGAGGAGGCGGGCTACGAGGTGGACCCCAGCCGGGTGGTCGAGCTGGGGCAGGAGGGCTTCTTCCCCTCGCCCGGCGTGACCGACGAGAAGGTCTACCTGGCGGCGGTCGAGGTCGACCCGAGCGAGAAGGGGCACGCCCACGGCGACGGCTCGATCATGGAGGAGGGCACGCGCATGGTGACCCTCGAGCTGCGCGAGGCGATCGCGCGCTGCCGTCGCGGCGAGATCCCCGACGCCAAGACCGAGCTCGGCTTCCTGCGCCTGGCCGATCACCTCGGCTACGTCCCGCAGCTCGGCCTGACCAAGGATCAGCTGCCCCCCGAGCTCGCCGAGCGCTATCAGAGCCTGGGGCTCTAGTAGGGCGGCTAAGAGATCGGGGCCTGGGTCGCGACCAGCCCTTCGAGCGCGCTCCAGAACTGGGCGCGCGTGAAGGGCTTGCTGAGGAAGCGCGTCGGCTCGTCCGAGGCGAGGTCCTGGACCTCGCTCGGCTTGGCGTAGCCGCTGCACATCAGCACGGGCAGGCTGGGCCACTCGGCGCGGAGCTCACGCAGCAAGGTGGCGCCCGAGGCGTCGGGGAGCTGGAGGTCGAGCACGACCACGTCCGGTAGCTCCCGACGCAGGCAGGGCAGCAGCTCGTGCCCGCGCTCCAGCGCGCTCACGCGTGCGCCGCCGTCGGCGAGCAGCTTGCCCACCAGGCGGCGGATCAAGGGGTCGTCGTCGAGGATCACCGCGCTGCTCAGGGAGGACTTCGGTTGGCTGGCCGAGTCCGGCAGCAGGGCGCCGACTTGCGCCGGCAGGTCGAGACGGAAGATCGTGCCCTCACCCGGGCTCGACTCGACCTGGACCCGACCGCCCTGGGCCTGGACGAAGCCCTGGACCGCGGACAGGCCCAGCCCCGTGCCGGTGGGCTTGGTCGTGAAGAAGGGCTCGAAGATCCGCGCCTGGGTCGCCTCGTCCATTCCCGGGCCGTCGTCCTCGACCTCGATCAGGACGTGGACGCGGGGGTCCGTCGGGATCTGGCGCTCGTGACAGCGCACGCAGACCTGGCCTGGCCCCTCGCCGATCGCCTGGCCCGCGTTGACGAGCAGGTTGAGCACGACCTGGCGCAGCTGCGTCGCGTCGATCAGCAAGGGCGGGCTGGGCGAGAGCTCGCAGCGGAGCGAAACGCCGGGGGCGTAGTTGGCCCTCGCGATCTTGGTCAGCTCTCGCACCAGCGCCGCGGGGTCGACCAGCTCGCGCACCACGTGACCGCGCCCTGCGTAGGCCAGGAGCTGGCGGGTCAGCTCACCCGCCCGCAAGGCGCTGACGCCGATCACGTCGAGCAGGGGCAAGAGGTCGCCCTCGGCCTGGGGCTTCGCGATCTCGGCCGCGCCCAGGATCGAGGTCAGCAGGTTGTTGAAGTCGTGGGCGACGCCACCCGCCAAGAGCGCCAAGCTCTCCAGACGAGCCGCCTCTTCGGCCTGAGCCTGCGCCTTACGGCGCTCCTCTTCGGCGCGGCGCAAGGCCGTGATGTCGACGAAGGTCACGACCAGGGACTCGAGGGCGCTGGCGTGGGGGTAGAGCACGACCGAGACCCGCGCCCACACGGCCTCCGTGCTGTCGGGGTGCAGGGTGCCCACGATCTGGTCGGAGATGTCTTCGCCGCGCTCGAGCGCGCGCACGACGGGGTAGCGCTCGAGCGGGAGGTCGCGTCCGTCCTCGTCGAGCAGTCGCAGCTTGGGATCCACGGCCAGCATCCCGCTCAGCTCCTCGCGGGTCATGCCGAGCATTTCGATGGCGCGCTGGTTGGCGTAGAGGATCGCGGTGTCCGGCGCGTGGATCACGACCCCGGCATCGACGTGGGAGGCGGCGGCCTCGAACCAGCGCAGGCGTGGATCGCTTGGCTGCATGCCGCGAGAGTAGTCCAGCCCAGGGGCCGAGCGCAACGGGATCTTGGCCCCTAGCGGGCCAGCGCGGCGGCGGCTTCCCGGCGCCAGGGGTCCTGCTGGGAGAGTCCGATCCACGCCCTCCGCAGCCAGCGCTCAGCGCGCGCCTCCCCGCTGGCCTTCAGCGCGAGGCCGGTCCCGAGCACCCACTCCAAGGGCTGGCCTTCGCCGCTGGCGGCGTAGCGCTGGCCGGCCGCCTCGAAGGCGGCGAGGGCCGCGGCGGCGTCGCCTCGGCGCAGGGCGAGGGGGCCGCTGAGGGTCCAGCCGCGTCCGTCGCGCGGGAGGGCAGCGCGCAGCCAGCTCGCGTCCTGCTCGGCGAGAGCGAGCCACTCGCCCGGTGCCGCGGGTGACCCCGGCACGGGGAGCAGCTCGCGCGCTAGGAAGCGAGCCCGCTCGGCCCGCAGCTCGCGCGCGAAGGGGTCCCGCCGGAGGGCCTCGGCCTGGACCGCCAGCCAGGCTTCGATCGCGGCGCGGTGACCCGCGCTCTCGCCCGCGCGGCGGCTCCAGCGCGCGCGCGCGTCCCACAGCTCGCGCGCCTGCGCGCGCTCGTGGGGCCGCGCGAGGTTCGCGGGCGGGTCGGGCGCGACCCGCTGGGCGTCGCTGAACTGGTCGAGCTGGGCGTAGCGCCTGGCGAGCAGGAGCCGGTCCGCGAAGGGGTCGAGCGAGGCCGCCAGCCAGCGCTCTTCGAGCTCGAGCTGTTCGCGGCGCAGGGCGCTCGGAGCGGCGTCGGGCGCGGCGTCGGTGTCGACCGCCGCGATCGTGCCCAGGAGCTGCGCCTCGAGCGAGCGCAGCCGGGCCACGCCGCCCGGGCCGCTGCTGCTGCTGTAGTAGCTGTTGCCGCCGCGCCCCGCGCTGCTGCCGGCCCAGGCGAAGGTCAGCAGGGGCCCGCCGCGGGGGCGGAAGGGGAGCAGGGTGAAGGGGTCCCCGGAGCGGAAGCGGACCTCGCTCCCCTCCTGGAGCCGGAGCTGTCGCCGGCGCAGGGCCAGGGCTTCGGCATGTCGTCCGAGGCGCTCGAGGCACTGGGCCTCGCGGCCGAGCTCCTCGGGGCCGGCGGCCCCGCGCGCGCGGGCCGCGCTCAGCGCGGCGAGCGCCTCGGCGTCGCGTCCGTAGCGCAGGCGGGCTCGTAGGAGCAGCTGGTCGAGCGCCTCCTGCTCCCGGTCCAGCTCTGCGCGCTGGGCGAGCTCGGCCAGGAGCTCCTTCTCGCGGCCCAGCTCGTAGGCGACCTCCAGCAACACGTCGCTCGAGCGGTTGTAGCTGCTGAGCAGGGCGCCGATCGGGTCGTCGACCCCGCGCCAGGCCTGGCGCCAGGCCAGCTCGTCGCGGCCTGCCCGCAGGAGCAAGCGCGCGGCCTCGTTGCTGCGCTCCCAGGCGCTGGCGCGCAGGACCTCGTCGGCCGCGACCCCGAACAGGTGGTGCGCCGCGGCCTCTTCGTGGATCGGGCTCCGCTCGAAGTCGTTGTAGATCGCGTAGGTGTAGGCGCGCAGGCTGCGCAGCTTCCCGCCCGGGGGGCGCCGCCAGGCAGCGAGCGCTGCGTCGCGCTCGCCCAGGGCCAGGCGCAGCTGGCCCGCCAGCGTCACCAGCTCGCTCAGCGGCGCGGACTCGCAGGTGTTGGCGGCGGCCTCGCGCTGGTAGCGCGCGAGGAGGCCCTCGAGCTCGGCCAGCGCCGCGCGCTTATCCCCGGCCGCGAGCAGGGCCTGGAGCAGGTTCCAGCGCGCGGGGAGGTGGTCGGGGTGGGCGGCGCGGAGGGCCTTGGCCTGGGCCAGCGCGCCCTCCTCGCCGCGCAAGCGGGCCAGGAGCGCGGGGCGGAAGGCGCGGTCCGCGGCGCTCCCGCTCGCGAGGGCCGCGACCCCCGCGCCCGCGCCCGCTTGGGCCTCGAGGCGGAGC
>CALDQK010001123.1 GCA_937911525.1 uncultured bacterium | reverse complement strand
CAGCCACCGAGCCAGCCAGGAGGCCCATCACGAGCCACACCACGGCTTCGGAGAGCGAAATGTCGAAGTTCATGAGTCCCTCCTCTGCCTAGAGGGTAGCGCCTCGCTACACGAGCGCCATCTCGAAGCCCGGGCGCCCCTTCGGCAGCTCGAGTTGCTCCAGCGGGCCCTCGGGCAAGCCGACCAGGTAGAGCGAGGCCGCGAAGGGCACCGTCGAGTAGCGCGCGTAGGCGGGGCGGAGCGGATCTTCCTGCAGCAGGCAGCTGCAGAGGAAGTTGAGCCCCGTCCCGTGCAGCTCCGCGTAGACCTGATCGAGGAGCTGGGCGAACACGGCGGGGTCCTCGTCGAGCACGCTCTGGTGGGTCAGGTAGGCGTAGCGCGTGACCTCGCCGACGCGCGGGAGGGGGTCGTAGCGGAACAGGGTCGCGCCGAGGTTGAAGGCGCGCTTGATCCAGGCCATGGAGCCCTGATAGGCGAGCACCCGGAAGCGCTTGACCGCGTGGGCGTCCCAGGGAGCGACCACGCCGCGCAGCTCGCTCCCCCTCCAGGCGCAGAAGAAGTCGCCCAGCTCCAGGCCCGGCCAGCGCTGGAGGCGGCGCTCGAGCAGGCCCTCGCCGAAGGGGTAGCCGAAGGGCCGCGCCGCGTGGTCGCGCGCCAGGAGCTCGCCGATCGCGGGCAGGTCCTCGGGTCGGGCGCGGCGCACCTCGCAGGGGCCGGGGCGCGGGCGCCGGCGGCGGGTGAAGAGCAGGTTGGTGATCTCGAAGCTCTGCCAGTGCCGGTAGAGGGGCTTGCCGGGGAAGCGGCGCGAGCGCTTGGTCAGGAAGCGGCGCGCCTGCTCGTTGGAGTCGAAGATCGCCGTCAGCCCCAGCTCGGCGCCGGTCTCCTCGTAGAAGCGGCGCAGCTCCTCGCCGAAGCGGCGCAGGAAGAAGAAGCCGCCGCGCAGGCCCGCGCCCAGGCGCAGGTCACCCAGGTAGGCCAGGGGGACCTCCTCCCCGCCGAGCAGGCCGCGCCTGGCCAAGAGCGTGGCGACGCCCTCCAGCTCGCCCTCGCGCTCGCCCACGAACACGCGCTGGCCGAGGAGCTCCTGCAGCTCGTAGAGGGCGAAGAAGCTGGGGCTGCGCTCGACGGCCAGGCGGAGGTCGGCCTCCATGGAGATCGAGGCGAAGAGCTCGCACAGGGCCGCGTCGTCGTCGGGGCGCGCCTCGCGGACCTCGGGGCTCGGGCCGCGGGCGCTCAAACGTAGAACACGATCTCTTGCTTCTGGGGGGCAGGCTTCTTGGCCGTCCCGCCCTGGGTGGCCCAGTCGCGCAGGCTCTCGATGTAGCGGTGCAGCAGGTCGGCCTCGGAGTTGAGGAACTCCTCGCCGTAGCGGCTGAGCGAGCGGCCCTGGTTGGCCATGATCTCGACGTCCTGGTGGATCACCTTGCGCGTGTAGGGCGGCAGGAGCAGGCGGCCGAGCTTGTTCAGCAGGCGCCCGCCGAGGCGGAAGGTGATCGCCGTGTAGACCCGCGTCCGGCGCTCGGTCTCGGGCGTGCACTGGCTGGTGATGATGAACGAGCGCTTGCTGCCGAAGTCGTAGTCCACCCGGGTCACGTTGGGCATATAGAACTTGTCCGTATGCACCATGGGCTCGCGCGTCGGGTTCAGGATCAGGGTCGAGAGCCCGATCTCGTCGCGCTCCTGGTGGTAGGTCACCAGCACGCTGTCCTCGGTGCGCTCGACGGTCGCGCGGACCTCCTTGCCCGACTCGGTGCGGAACCAGTCCTTGTGGACCGTGACCGTGTGCGGGACGTCCATGAAGTTCTCGACGCAGTTGGTCACGTCGTTCTCGAAGAGCGTCTCCATGTAGTAGCTCTTCCAGCCCGCCTCGCCGTGGTGAGGCATGTGGAAGGGCTCGACCGCGGGCGCGCGCTCCGGCTCGCCCATGAACACCCACACCAGGCCGTCTTGCTCGCGGACGGGGAAGCGGGTCAGCTCCTTCTTGGGCAGCGGGGTGCCCGGGCGCGCGCTGGGGACGCGCACGCAGCGGCCCTCGGCGTCGTAGGCCCAGCCGTGATAGGGGCAGACCAGGCAGTCGTCGCGGACGAAGCCCTCCGAGAGCTCGGCGTTGCGGTGCAGGCAGCGATCGCGGAAGCAGTGGACCTGCCCGGCGCGGTCGCGGTAGAGGACGAGGGCCTCGTCCATGATCACGCGTCCGAGGGGCTTGGGGCCCAGGGACTCGGCGCGGCAGGCGACATACCAGTAGTCGCGCAGGAGGCCGCAGCGGTCGCGCAGCGGGAGGGTGGCGGCGCTCGTCGTCATGGGCGCCATTAGGGGGACTCGGGCGCCGGCTCGCAAGGGGCTAGCACGAGGTGCGGTCGGGCGCGGCGGAAGCGAGCCGGGCCCAGCAGCGGCTCGAGCTCCTCGAGGCGCGCGAAGGGGCGGGCCGACACGATCGCGGCGGCGCTGCGTCGGCCGATCCCTGGCACGCAGCGCAGCTCGGCGGGCTCGGCCGCGTTGAGGGCCACCCTGTGGGTCCGCCAGGGCGGGGGCGCCGGGCCCAGGCGCCGGAGCGAGAGGGTCAGCGTGGCCAGGGCGGTGAGGAGCGCGGCCCCGAGCCACTCTCGGCGCGTGAAGATGGGGTCCTTCATGGCGCGAGGCAGGCTCAAGGCGCGATCCAGCGAGCCCGGGGCTCTAAGCGCTCCGCCCGCCAGCGTTTGAGGACGTCCAGATTCGTCTCATGGATGGGCAGCATCTGCCCGTTCGGCTCACGTCGACGGGGCTGTGAATCATTTGCGTTACCTTGACATTCCCTTTAGGGAGTCTTGGGGCGCGTAAGTCCATTTAAATCGATTGGCGAGTCGGCGGCCCGCGCATTGCAATGATAAAGACCGTGACACGGATTGGATGGATTGCGATCGCTGGCCTGTTGGCCTTCACCCTGGCGGGGAGCGCCTCGGCGCAGGAGCTGCCGCCCGAGTTCGCCGGCACCTGGCGCTTCGAGGGCGAGGGCGCCATGGGTCCCTACGCGGGCGAGATGACGATCCGCCGCGAGGGCGGGCGCCTGACCTACATCCGCAAGTATGACGACCAGCTGCCCACCGAGACGGGCGGCGAGAGCGGTCGTCTGCTCCAGGTGGGTCGCCTGGCTCTGACCCAGCAGAAGATCACCCCGGGCCTGTTGACCCTCTTCGGCGGCAACCGCAAGCGCGTTCCCCAGCGCCACGGCGTCTACCGGGTCGAGACCCCCTTCAAGCTGAGCGGCACCTCGTTCACGGCCGCCACCATGATCCGCACCCGCGAGACGCTCTATCGCCAGGGCGCGGGCGCCCCCGACAACCACGTCGAGCTGCTCGTGGACGGCGAGGAGTTCTTCCCGGCCCTGCGCGAGGCGCTCGGCAAGGCCCAGAGCTCGATCCACTTCCAGACCTTCATCTTCAAGGACGACCGCACGGGCGGGCCGATCCTCGACCTGCTGATCGAGCGCGCCCGCGCCGGCGTCGAGGTCAAGCTCCTCGTCGACAACATGGGCTGGGAGGTCAAGAAGGCGCGCCGCAAGGAGCTCGAGGCCGCCGGGATCGAGGTGATCGTCCAGCACACCTGGGGCAAGGGGATCGGCAACTCGCTCAAGGGGATCGGCAGCAGCATTTGGAACGGGCTCAAGGGCCTGTTCGGCGGCAAGAAGCCGGCCAAGAAGGAGAAGCGGGGCGTGTTCAACCACGACCACCGCAAGCTGACCGTGATCGACCGCGAGCTGGGCTTCATTGGCGGGATGAACATCGCCAAGGAGTACGAGTTCGAGTGGCACGACATTCACACCCACGTTCGCGGCGGGGTGGTCGCGCAGATGAGCGAGCTCTTCGCGGATCGCTGGCAGGCCGCCGGCGGCGAGATGACGCTCCAGCCCCCGCCCCTGACCGCCGCCGCCGTGTCGGTCAGCGGCCCGCCCCCGGGCCACATGCAGGTCGACCTCGTCGACGCGGTCCCCGGGCTCAAGCACGACATCTTCGACCGCTACATGCGCGAGATCGGCCGCGCCCGCCGCGCGGTGCGGGTCGAGATGGCCTACCTGCTCAACGACGACATCCTCAAGGGCTTCGAGCGCGCCGCGCGCCGCGGCTGCGAGACGATCGTGATCATCCCGGGCGACGAGATCCACGACGTCAAGATCGTGCGGGACGCCTTCGTGCTCTCGGAGAACGACCTCGTCCGCTCGGGCGTGCAGCTCTACAAGTATCGCGACCGCATGGTGCACTCCAAGGTCGCGAGCTTCGACGGGCGCGTGGCGACCGTCGGCTCGAGCAACCTCGACGACATGGCGCTCTTCAAGCTGGCCGAGGCCAACGTGTTCGTGACCGACCGCGGCTTCACCAGGACCCTCGACGAGCGGGTCTTCGTCCGCGACGTGCCCAACAGCGACAAGGTCGAGGTCAAGAAGGTCGGCTGGTGGAAGACGCTCAAGTCGGGCTTCCTGCGCCTCTTCCGCGGCCTGTTGTAGCCAGCTCCGTGCCCGTGCCCGAGTAGGAACTCGCGAGGAGCTGTCGCTGCTAGCGGCAGCTCCCTCGCGTTCCGGAGATATGAAGAAGGAAAGCAGGAATGCAGGAAGGAACTGAAGTGGGGCCTTCCTGCTCTCCTGCTGTCCTTCTTCACCCACCAAGCAAGAGGGAGCTGTCGCGCTAGCGACAGCTCCCTCGTGTTTCGCGTCGGGCACGGGCAGGGGAGGCCGTCAATCCGTCCTCGCTGCGCGAGGTGTCTCTTGGGTCACCGGTTTCGCAACGGCCTCCCGTGCCCGAGGCGCGGCTTCGCTGTGAGAGAAGACTCCCACGAGCGAGCGCGGGCCTGACTCGCTACGCTCGTGAGTCGGGCACGGGCATGGGCACGGGCACGATTGGATCGTTGGAGGGGCTCAATGCGCACCAGGACCGAGAAGACCGTGTTGGGCGGGGACGGGACGCGGCTCTACGCCTGCGAGACCCGCGGGCCCGACGCCGCCGGCGTGCCCATGATCTGCTGCAACGGGATCGGGGTCTCGACCTTCTTCTTCGACTACCTCGAGCGCCACTTCTCGCCCACGCGGCCCGTGATCCAGTGGGACTACCCCGGCCACGGAGAGAGCGAGTTCCCGCGCGACCTCGACGGGCTGACCATGGAGAACATGGCCGACGACGCCTGCCGGGTCCTCGACGCCTTCGGGCACGAGCGCGCGATCTGGCTGGGGCACTCCATGGGCTGCCAGGTGATCTACGAGGCCGCCCACCGCCACCCCGAGCGGGTGGCCGCCCTGGTGCCGATGCTGGGCACGATCGGCCAGCCGGTGCACACCTTCCTCAACATGGAGACCGTCTCGCTGGTGGGCTTCATGATCGGGCACAAGGTCGCGACCCGGATCCCGGAGCTGATCGGGCGCGGGCAGCTGCGCCTGATGAGCAGCCGGCGCCTGCGCCCGCTCCTGATCCGCCTGGCGCGGCTGAGCCGGCTGGTCCACCCCGAGCGGATGAAGGACGAGGACCTGATGACCTACCTCGACCACTTCGCGCGCTTCTCGCCGCTGGTCTTCTTCCGCATGGCCGAGCACATGGCGGATCACACCGCCGAGCCCTACCTGGAGGAGATCGAGGCCCCGACCCTGGTCGTGGCGGGCGAGTGGGACCTGTTCACCCCCTTCCACAAGTCCGAGGAGGCCGCCGAGCGGATCCCCAAGGGCAAGCTGCTCTTCCTCGACGAAGGCAGCCACGCGGCGATCGTCGAGCAGCCCGAGCGGATCCACGCCGCGCTGGAGGAGTTCCTCGCCGAGCACGGCGTCGACGAGGCGCCTGCCGAGGAAGAGGCCTCAGCGGCCTGAGAGGCGCTCGTAGAGCGCCGCGGCGCGTCGGCGCGTGCCGACGGGGTCGCCGGGATCGGGTCGCGCGACGCGCTGGACCCAGCTGGCGGGCCCCTCGGGGTCGTCCTCCTTGCGCGCGCTGAAGTCCAGCCGCGCCGCCACCAGGGGCAGCGCTCCGTAGCGGAGGAGGGTCAACCACACCCGGCGGCGGGCGACCGCCTCCGAGCCGGCGCCGCGGGCCGCCGCCATGGCCGCGACCTGCTCCAGCTCGACGTGTTCGCGTAGCTGCGCGAGCGAGACCGCGGCGTAGCGGCCGCGGCCTGCCCGCCGCGCGAGGGCGTCCTCGTCGAGGAAGACCGTGCGGTCGGCCCAGCGCCCGAGCGGCGGCAAGACCCCCAGCGCCCCGTGCTGGACCAGGAGGTCGTAGACGACCGGGGCCCGGTGGCGGACGCGGCGGTAGCGGACCCGCTGGCCCCAGAGCTGCCTGCTCAGGCCCTGGGTGCGCTCGAGGACCTTGGCCAGGCAGATCCCCTTGCTCGCGGGGGGGAACACCCAGTCGTGGCGGAGGAGCAGGTTGCGCGCGGCGAGCACCGCCTCCGAGTCCTCGCTCCAGTCGCGACCCGAGAGGCCGCGCAGGCCGGCGGCGCGCAGGGCCACGTCCAGGGCCGAGTGGGCCTGGGCGACATCGGCTGAGCTGGGGGCCGCGACCCCGCCCACCGCCGCCCGCGCGCCACCTTCGCTGAGGCTGCGCTGGTAGTGCAGCTTGATCCGCCGCGCGAGGGCCCGCGCCAGCTCGTCGGCGGAGGCCTCCTCCTCGGCGCTGCTGGCGCAGCCCAGCGCGAGCGCGCCGATCAGGAGCAGGGCCAGGCGGGGAGCTACTTCTTGCCCCCCTGCTTCTCCTCGCCCTCGAGCTCCTGCTCCATCTCCTCGAGCTCCTTCTCGGCCTGCTCGAGCTCCTTGTCCATGCCCTCGAGCTCCTTCTTCATCTCCTCGAGCTCCTTCTCGCCCGGGCCGCTGCGGGCGCGCTGGCGCGCCTTGGCCTCGGCCGTCCAGGCGGCCTGGGCGGCCTTCAGCCGCGCCGCGAACTCCTTGGGGGCGGGGCCCTCTCCGCCCCAGTCGAGGCTGCCCTCGAGCGCGGCCTTGCCCGAGAGGGCCAGCTTCTTCAGCGCGCCCTCGTCCAGCACGACCAGGGCCCGGCCCTTGGCCGTGCTGACCAGGCCGCTGACGCCGCTCAGCTTGCCGGGGGGGGCGATCGCCAGCGTCAGCTTCAGCCCGCCGAAGGCTTCTCCGAGGGCCTGGTCGAGCATCTTCTCCAGCTCGGCCTTCAGCTCGGCGGGGACCTCCTCGCCGGCGCCCAGGCCGGGCATGCCGAGCCCCTCCTCGTCGTTGTGCAGCCGGACCGTGATCGAGCTGGGCCCCTTGCTGAAGCTGACGAGCGGGTGCTTGCTCCCCTCGCCGACCAGGGCGACCTCGTCCAGCTTGCTGAACACGCCCTTGGCGCTCAGGGTCTGGCCTTCGAGCTTGGCGTCCTCCCAGTAGACGCCGCGCCAGCGGAGCTCGAGCTCGCTCAGGAGCTGGAGGCGCGCCTCCTTGCCCTCCCGCTTGGCGATCGCCGCGGCCAGCGGGCTGAGCTTCTTGCCCAGCTGGAGCTTCAGCTCGATCGCGCCGCTCCCCTCGTCGTGGACCTGGAAGGACTGCTCGCCCTCGAGGCAGCCGCTGAGGGCCGCGCAGAGCGCCAGGCACACCCCAGCGCGGATCAGCCTGCTCACTTGCCCGCCTCCTGGCCGGCCTTGGCGGGCTCGCCGCCCTTCTGCTCGTCGCTCATCTTTTCGTCCTGGGGCGTCTGCTTCCACTGCTCGCCCGCGAGCCAGCGGCTCTCGGAGCTCAGGTCGCGGGTCTGCACGATCGAGCCGCCGCGCGGCATGGCCATCTCCAGCTTGGCGTGCAGGGCTACGCGCAGGCTCTTGGCCCAGCCGCTGGCGCGGTCGAAGAGGAGCTCGCCCTCCGAGCTCTGCTCGTGGACCTTGACCTCGAAGCCCGCGCCCGCCTTGGGGGTGAAGTCGAGGCGCTGGGCGCAGTCGAAGCGCTCTCCCTCCTTGGTCGCGCCCTCGTAGGTGTAGGTCGTCGTGACCTTGAGCGTCATGGCGCCCTGCTCGACCTTGACCTCGCTCGTGATCACCTTGCCGGGCGCGAGGTCCTTGGGGAGCGTCAGCAGCGACTGCTTGGCGACCTGCTCGGCGTCGAGGGCGCCAGCGCTCTTGGCTAGCTTGTCGTCGAGGGCGACGTCCTTGATCGAGCCGTCGGGGAGCATGTTGAACTCGACCTTGGCCCCGACCAGCGCCCCGAACTGCTCGGCCATGGCCGCGGCGGGGCCGCTGGTGCTCTTCTGCTCCTCGGCCGTGTCGACGACCACCTGGCCGCTGGCGCTGGTGTTTACGACTCGGACTCGCTTGATCGTCTTGACGATCTTGGCCGAGCCGTCGGCGGCGACCTTGCCCACCTCCCACAGCGCCCACACGATCTGGTCCTGGCTCGAGCCGACCTCGGTGTCGCCGAGCTTGGCGCTCTGCTTGGTCCTGGTGCGCACGATCTCGGTGCGCTTGGTGCCCTCGACCAGCTTCCAAGCCAGCGGAGCGGAGTCCTGTCCCTGAGCGCTGCCTGCGAAGAGCAGCGCAGCGCAGGCCAGGGCGAGCACGATACGCACGACACGATGGGCCACGGGGGTCCTCCTGATGGCCGCGCACTATAGCGATGAGACCCCCTTCTGGTTGAGAACCAGTCGCAACATGCTCCAAGCTCAAGTGTTGCGAGACTTCGGCTTTCCCACCCCACCTTTTCAGCGCTTAGGGACCTCCGTATACTCCGCGCCCCGCGAACCACTCCACGCGAAGACAGGTTCATCACATGCTCGCTGCATCCACCCTCGTGGGCTACGCCGGCCTCGCCGTCATGGGGATCATCTGCCTCGTGATCGGGAGCGTCGCCCTGCTCCTCAGCAAGATCCTCGGCCCCAAGCAACCGGGCCGGCTCAAGGACGTCGCCTACGAGTGCGGTATGGATCCGCTCCAGCCGAGCGCGCGCGAGCGCTACTCGGTCCACTTCTATCTGGTGGCGATCCTCTTCATTCTGTTCGACCTCGAGACGGTCTTCCTCTTCCCCTGGGCGGCCACGCTCCGCTACGGGGTCGCGGACGGCTCGGTGCGAGTGCTCTTGTTGGCCGAGGTGCTGCTCTTCGTGGGCGTGCTCGGCGCGGGTCTGTTCTACGTCTGGAAGCGGAGGGGTTTGGAATGGGACTAGAGGATTTCCTCGGTAACGGCTTCGTCGCGACCCGCGTCAAGGACCTGCTCGCCTGGGGCCGCAAGAACTCGCTCTGGCCGATGCCCTTCGGCACGGCCTGCTGCGCGATCGAGATGATGTCGACCATGTCGTCGCGCTACGACCTGGCGCGCTTCGGCGCTGAGGTCGTGCGCTTCTCGCCGCGTCAGGCCGACATGATGATCGTCGGCGGGCGCGTGACGCTGAAGATGATGCCCGTGCTCCAGCGGATCTGGCTGCAAATGCCCGAGCCCAAGTGGTGCATCAGCATGGGCGCCTGCGCGTCCTGCGGCGGCGTGTTCGACACCTACACCATGATTCAGGGCGTGGACCAGTTCATTCCGGTCGACGTCTATATCCCGGGCTGCCCGCCGCGCCCCGAGAACCTGATCGACGCCGTGCGCCTGATCCAGGACCAGGTCTCGGCCCACGAGATCCAGCGGATCATGGACGAGCGGACCGGCGTGCCCAACGTCGAGCGCCTCCAGCACATGCACGCCCTCCGCGCCGAGCAGGCCGCGTCCGCCGGCAAGAAGGGCGTCCTGCCGATCATTGGGGGTGACGCATGACCAGCAGCCGCCTGCCGACCGCCGACCTCGAGGCCTTCGCGCGCCAGCGCCGCGAGGGCGCCCGCGCCGCCGCCGAGCGTCGCTTCAACCGCGAGAAGGAGCTCGGCGACCGCGCCGCGGCCTTCGCCGGCGAGGCCCTGATCGGGCGCCACGAGTTCCGCAACCAGGTGACCCTGATCGTCGAGCTGGGGCGGGTTCACGCGCTGCTCGAGCACCTGCGAGATGCGCTCGGCTTCGACGTGCTCGTCGACGTGACCGCCGTCGACTACCTCAAGCTCGACGGGGACCACCCCGAGCGCTTCGGGATCACCTACCACGTCTCGCGCACCGCCGACGAGTCGCGCCTGCGGATCCGCACCTACGTCGACGAGGACGAGCCGGTCGTGCCGACCGCCTGCGACGTCTGGAAGGCCGCCAACTGGGCCGAGCGCGAGGTCTACGACATGTATGGGATCGAGTTCCGGGGCCACCCGAACCTGATCCGGATCCTGCTCCCGCAGGAATACAGCGGCTTCCCCCTGCGCAAGGACTATCCCCTGCGCGGGCGCGGCGAGCGCGACAACTTCCCCGTGATCCGACGGGGTGAGGGAGGCACGGCATGAGCCCCAGCACCTCAGGTGTCGGCGATCAGCTCTCCGGCAAGCCCATTGCCCAGGCGCCCTTCGGTGAGCGCGCCATCTCGCTCGAGCCCGGGCTCGACGAGAAGGACATGGTCCTCAACTTCGGCCCGCAGCACCCCGCCTGCCACGGCACGCTGCGCATGGTCATGACCCTCGACGGCGAGCGCGTCCGCAAGCTGGAGCCAGACATTGGCTTCCTGCACACCGGCTTCGAGAAGCTGGGCGAGTCGCGCACCTGGAACCAGTTCATCGTGGTCACCGACCGCATGAACTACCTCAGCGCGATGTCGAACAACATCGGCTTCGCCTGCGCGGTCGAGGAGCTGCTCGGGATCGAGATCCCGCCGCGCGCCCAGGCGATCCGCGTGCTGATGGCCGAGATGTCGCGCATCAGCGACCACATCCTCGGGATCGGCCTCCAGGGCATGGACCTGGGCGCCTTCACCGCCATGCTGTGGGCCTTCATCGAGCGCGAGAAGGTCTACGACGTGTTCGAGCTGACCTCGGGCGGTCGCCTCACGACCAGCTACACCCGCGTGGGCGGGCTGGCCTTCGACCTCCCCGAGGAGGTGCCGCACCGCTGCCGCCGCTTCCTGGACCGGATCGACACCCTCCTCGAGGACGTCGAGGGCATGCTCAGCCACAACCGGATCTTCACCGAGCGGACCCAGGGCGTGGGCGTGTTCACCAAGGAGCAGGTCCTGACCTACGGGTGGACCGGTCCGATCGCGCGCGCCTCGGGCCTCCAGCGCGACGTGCGCCGCGACAGCCCCTACCTCGGCTACGAGACCTACGACTTCGAGGTCCCGACCCACGAGGAGGGCGACGTCTACGCGCGCTACAAGCAGCGCCTGGCCGAGGTTCGCGAGAGCTGCAAGATCGTCCAGCAGGTCCTCGACCGCATGCCCGCCGGCGAGATCAACGCCCTGGGCAAGGTCACCCTGCCGGATCGCGACGAGGTCTACACCCAGATGGAGTCGCTGATCCAGCACTTCATGCTGGAGATGCCCGGCCACGGCCAGCAGGTGCCGGTGGGCGAGGTCTACCACGCCACCGAGTCCCCCAACGGCGAGCTCGGCTGGTATCTGGTCAGCGACGGCACGGCGGTCCCCTACAAGGTCCACGTCCGCTCGCCCTCGCTCTACAACTACGCGTCCATGGGTGAGCTCTGCCAGGGCCACCTGATCGGCGACACCGTCGCCGTCATGTCGTCGCTCAACATCATCGCCGGAGAACTGGACCGCTAGCTATGAGCGCTACCCTCCCGATCGCCGGTGAGGTCCTCGACCGGACCTTCACCCCCGAGGTCCACGAAGAGCTGGACCGCCTGATCGCTCGCTACCCCGAGAAGAAGGCCGCGCTGCTGCCGGCCCTGCGGGTCGCCGAGCGCGAGTTCGGCAGCTGCGACCTCGGCGCCATGAAGGCCGTGGCCGAGAAGCTCGAGCTCGCGCCCGCCTACGTGATGGGCGTGGTCAGCTTCTACTTCCACTTCCGGCGCCCGACCGACGGCACCTTCGTGATCGAGGTCTGCCGCACGCTGCCCTGCGCGCTGCGCGGCGCGGACGACTTCGCCAAGCACGCCAGCGAGAAGCTGGGGATCGGCTTCGGCGAGACGACCCCCGACGGGCTGTTCACGCTCAAGAACGCCGAGTGCCTCGCGGCCTGCGACAAGGCGCCCGTCTGCCACGTGAACGCCTACGCCTGGGAGCTGCTCGACAACGACACCTTCGACCAGCTCGTCGACGACCTGCGGAAGGACCCCGAGGGCTTCGACCTGACCGCCGGCCGCAAGACGCCCAACCCCTGGAAGGGTCCGGCCGATCCCAACGCCAAGCGGACCAAGCCCGAGGGCGAGCGCGACTACGAGTACGAGGCGCTGACCCACGAGCCGATCCTGGCCAAGCGCTTCTTCACCCCCGAGGCCAGCAGCTACGACGAGTACTGCAAGACGGGCCCCGGCTACAAGGGCCTCAAGAAGGCCCTCGAGATGAAGCCGGCCGACGTGATCGACACGGTCAAGAAGTCGGGCCTGCGCGGGCGCGGCGGCGCGGGCTTCAGCTGCGGCCTGAAGTATTCCTTCGTCCCGCCGGTCGAGAAGGTCCCAGGCCCCCGCTACCTGCTCGTCAACGCCGACGAGTCGGAGCCCGGCACCTTCAAGGACATCCGCTTCATCGAGGACGACCCGCACCAGATCCTCGAGGGCGCGGCGATCGCGGCCCACGCGATCGGCGCCAACGACATCTACTTCTACATTCGCGGCGAAATGGCCCTGGGCGCGCAGCGCGTGCAGCAGGCCATGGACGAGTGCTACGCCAAGGGGATCTTCGGCGAGAACGCGCTCGGCTTCGGCAAGCGCCTCGACGCCACGGTCCACCGCGGCGCCGGCGCCTATATCTGCGGCGAAGAGACCGGCCTGATCTCCAGCCTCGAGGGCAAGCGCGGCCAGCCCAAGCTCAAGCCGCCCTTCCCCGCCGTCGAGGGCGCCTGGGGTCAGCCCACGATCGTCAACAACGTCGAGACCCTCGCCAACCTCGCCCACCTCTTCGAGCGCGGGCTGGACTGGTACACCTCGCTCGGCACGCCCCGCGTCTCGCCCGAGGTCGCGCCGCCCCGCGGCCGGCTTGGCAGCCAGGGCCCCAAGGTGTGGTGCGTCTCGGGCCACGTGAACCGGCCCGGCGTCTACGACGTGCCCTTCGGCCTGACCCTGCGTCAGCTGATCGAGGACGAGCGCTACTGCGGCGGCGTGTGGGGCGGCCGCAAGCTGAAGGCGATCGTGCCCGGCGGCTCCTCCATGAAGGTGCTCAAGGCCGACGAGGTCGACTGCAAGCTCTGCTTCGACGACGTCTGGGACGCCGGCAGCTCGATCGGCTCGGCCGCGATCTTCGTGTTCGACGAGACGACCTGCATGGTCAACGCTCTCTACAACGTGCTCCGCTTCTACGAGCACGAGTCCTGCGGGCAGTGCACGCCATGCCGCGAGGGCGCCGGCTGGATCACCAAGATCGTGGGCCGGATCCTCCACGGGCAGGGCTCCATGGACGACCTGGCGGCGATCGACCAGCTGACCGAGGAGGCCTGCGGCAAGACGATCTGCGTCCTGGCCGAGGCCTGGAGCTGGCCCGCGACCAGCTACATGCACAAGTTCCGCGACGAGTTCGAGACCTATATCCGGACCGGCACCTCGCCCCGCGCGGGCCGGCTCTTCGAGCCGCTGAGCTAGGGAAGGCGAGCGATGAGCGACGCTGTGGAGTCGATCAACTTCTTCATCGACGGCGAGGAGTACCAAGCCCGCAAGGGCGAGTCGGTGCTCGAGGCCGCGCTGCGCAATGGCGTGTTCATTCCGCACTACTGCTGGCACCCCGGGCTCTCGATCGCCGGTAACTGCCGCATGTGCCTGGTGAACATCGAGAGCGGTCCGATGAGCAACAAGCCGCAGATCGCCTGCAACACCTTCGTCAGCGAAGGTCTGCGGGTCGACTGTAGCTCGGAGAAGACCAAGACCGCCCGCGAGGGCGTGCTGGAGTTCCTGCTCGCCAACCACCCGCTGGACTGCCCGATCTGCGACCAGGCCGGCGAGTGCGACCTGCAGCAGTACTCCTTCGACCACGGGCGCAGCTCGAGCAAGTTCGTCGAGGTCAAGACGCAGCGTCCGCGCAAGGACCTCGGCCCGCGGATCCGCTTCAACGGCAACCGCTGCATCGTCTGCACCCGCTGCGTCCGCTTCTGCAACGAGGTGGCCGGCACGGGCGAGCTGACGGTGGTCAACCGCTCCGACCAGAGCTGGATCGACGTGTTCCCGGGCTACCCGCTCGACAACCCCCTCAGCGGCTGCACCGCGGACCTCTGCCCGGTGGGCGCGCTGCTCGACACGGACTGGATCCACACCACGCGCGTCTGGCTGCTGCGCGGGACCAAGAGCGTCTGCGGCGGCTGCTCGACCGGCTGCAACGTCAGCGTCGACACCTTCGCCGACGAGGTGAAGCGCGTCGTGCCGCGCGAGAACCAGGCCGTGAACAACTGGTGGATGTGCGACCGCGGCCGCGAGCTCTACAAGAGCGCGCGCAGCGAGACCCGCCTGCGGGCCTGCAAGGTGGACGGCGCGCCCGTGACCGCCGTGGCAGCCCTCGAGAAGGCCAGCGAGCTGCTCGCGGGCGTCGACCGCAAGAAGATCGGCGTGCTGACGACCGGCCACGCCAGCTGCGAGGAGCTCTTCCTGCTCGATCAGCTAGCCGGCGGCCCCTTCGGCGTCGGCTATCAGCCCGAGGGTCAGAGCTTCACGGCGCTCGACGGCTTCGAGGTCAGCGCGGACAAGAACCCCAACCGGGCCGGGGTCGCCAAGATCCTCGGCGAGCCGGACGAGGGCGAGAACCTGCTCGATGCGCTCGAGGCGGGCCAGATCGAGGTCGTGATCGTCCACGACGCGACCCCCGGCGGGACCGATTGGGACCCCGCGCTGGTCGAGGCGCTCCAGGGCGCCGAGAAGGTGATCGCGATCAGCCACGACGACACCTGGCTGGCCCAGTCCAAGGCGGTGGCCTTCCCGGCCGCGCACTGGACCGAGAAGGACGGCACCTGGGTCAACCGCAAGGGTCGGATCCAGCGCTTCCGCGCCGCGGTCTCGCTCCCGGGCGACACCCGCCCCGAGCTGGAGATCCTGCAGGAGCTGGGCCGCGCGACCGGGGCCGTGCCCCGCGTCGTCTCGGCGGGCGGCGTGTTCCGCCGGCTGGCGGCCGCCAAGCCCGACGCCTTCGGCGGGGTGACCTACCGCGAGATCGGCTACGTGGGCCTGCCCCTGGCCGGCGCCGCAGATCAGACTCCGCCCGAGGAGTGCACCACTTACTACGCCGCTGGTCCGCACAGCCGCAGCATGACGCCGGCTAAGGACGAGCAGACGCGACTCGCCGTGCACCGCGAGTCGCCGCTCGGCTACGGCACCCTCCAAGGCAGCATCTAGGCTCCGGGGAAGCAGCGCTCACCATGGAATACCTGTTCTCGCTCGACTTCCTGGCGACGATCATCAAGGCGATCGCGGTGATCTTCGTCGCGCTCCAGATCGTGCCGGGGTGCATTTACTTCGAGCGCAAGATCGCCGCCTACGTGCAGGGCCGCCTCGGCCCGAACCGCGTGAACTTCGAGGTCGGCCACCTGCGCTACCTGCTGCCCGCCTCGATGCGGGACTCGATCCCCGAGGGGGTCGCGCGGCTGAAGCTGATCCCTGGATCGCTCCAGCCACTGGCAGACGCGATCAAGCTGGCCTTCAAGGAAGAGATCGTGCCGCGCAACGCCGACAAGGTGTTGTGGTACATCGCGCCGGCGCTGGCCTTCATCCCGGTCGGGACCGCGCTCTGCTTCCTGCCTTTCGGCGCGACCTGGGAGTTCGGCCCGACCCACCTGCTGGGCTTCGAGGTCGGGCGCCACTCGATCGAGATGAGCGTCGCGGGCGGCGTGGTCGCCGGGATGCTGATGCTCTTCGCGATCAGCTCGCTGGGCGCCTACGGCATCGCCTGCGGCGGCTGGGGCTCGGGCTCCAAGTTCCCGCTGATGGGCGCCGTCCGCGGCGTGGCCCAGGTGATCAGCTACGAGGTGCCCATGGGCCTGGCCTTCGTGATCGCGCTCGTGTCGGTCGGTTCGATCGACGGGCAAGAGATCGTGCGCAACCAGGCCGAGAGCTGGGGCGGCTTCGGCTGGCTGATCTTCCGCCAGCCCCTGGCGGCCCTGATCTTCCTGGTCGCGATGTTCGCCGAGAACAACCGCCTGCCCTTCGACCTCCCCGAGGCCGAGCCGGAGCTCGTCGGCGGCTACCACACCGAGTATTCGGGCCTGAAGTTCGCCGTGTTCTTCCTGGGCGAATACTGCGCCATGATCCTGATGTGCGGCCTGTTCACGACGCTCTTCCTGGGCGGCTGGGCGATGCCCGAGCTCCTGACCTCGACCGGCTGGGGCCTCGGCACCCGCTTGATCGCGGGCCTGGGCGGCGGCCTGGTGATCGGCCTCCTCTTCGCCGGGGCGGTCGGTAACCGCTCGCCCGTCGGCGCGGCCTTCGTGTTCTTCCTCGCGCTGGGCGCTGGCCTGTTCGCCGCCGTCTGGCCGGGCGTCAGCCCCGTCGGCGGGCTGCTGAACGTGGTCCTCTCGATCGTGATCTTCTCGGTCAAGCTGCTCGCCGTCCTGTGGCTGCAGCTCTGGATTCGCTGGACCTTGCCGCGCTTCCGCTACGACCAGCTCATGGACATGGGCTGGAAGGTCCTGACCCCTCTCGCTCTGGTCAACCTCGCGATCACGGCAATCGTGATCAGCGTCTGGCCCAACTTCCTCTTCCTCGCCTAGGAGCTCCCATGGCTGGTGCCAAGGATTCCCACCACGACGTCGAAGAGGCCCCGCCCCCGGGGAAGAGCTTCGCTGATCGTGTCTACATTCCGGCGGTGTTGCGCGGCCTCAAGCTGACCGTGCAGCACTTCTTCGGAACCGTCGCCGACGACCACGCCACGGTGCAGTACCCCGAGAAGGGGATCTACGACACCGACGAGGGCAGCCGCGCGATCGGTCACCCCAACCCCCGCATGCGCGGCGAGCACATCCTGGTCAAGGACGAGCAGGGCCGCGAGAAGTGCGTGGCCTGCCTGCTCTGCATGGCGGCTTGCCCGGCGCTCTGCATTCACATCGAGCCCGAGCCCGCCCCCGAGGAGTGGAGCGATCGCGAGCGCCGCCCCGCGGTGTTCGAGATCGACATGCTGCGCTGCATCTATTGCGGCTACTGCGAGGAGGCGTGTCCCTGCGACGCGATCCGCCTCACGCCCAAGTTCTATACGCCTACCACCTCCCGCGCCGAGCGGGTCTACGACAAGCACCGCTTGCTCGAGAACAACCCCGCCGCGCAGATTCCGCAGCGGCCGGCGAAGTAAAGGATCCTCCAGTGGAAGCGATCTTCGTCTGGCTGATCGGTATCGTGATCGTGCTCGCTGGGGCGGCCACCGTCCTCCAGCGCAACCCGATCCACGCTGCCCTCAGCATGCTGGTGGCCTTGGGTGGCACCGCCGTTTTGATGGCGGGACTCAAGGCGCACTTCCTCGCGACGATGCAGGTGCTGCTCTACGGCGGCGCGATCATGGTCCTGTTCGTGTTCGTGATCATGCTGCTCACGCTCAAGGAGGAGGAGCTCGGACCCGAGCCCTCGCTCAGCGAGCGCTTGCCAGCCGTGATCGCCTCGCTCTTGATCGTGTTCGTGCTCTTCTGGGCCCTCGCCCAGCGCAGCAAGCAGGCGCCGGTCACCTACGAGAAGCCGCACCTCGACCAGCTCGTCGACGCGGCCGAGACTCGAATCGAGGCCCAGCGCGCCAAGGCCGTGGCCGAGGCCGACCGCCTCGGTCAGACCGCCAAGGCGGCCGACCTGCCGACGCTCCGGCGCCGGACGGTCGTCCACTACGGCTCGACCGAGCACTTCGCTCGCTTCCTCTACACCGACTACGCCGTCCCCTTCGAGCTGATCACGGTGCTCGTCATGGCCGCGGCCGCGGGCGTGATCGTCCTGGCGCGTCGTCCTGACCGACACACGCTCGAGGGCACGCGCCTGTCCTCGACGCCGGCCGGCTCCTCTGGAGGTGCCGCATGATGTCTTCTGCCGACGCCGTTCAGGCCGTCGCCGGACTCCTCTTCGCCGTGGGCGTGTTCGGGGTCCTCTCCCGGCGCAACCTGATCATCATGCTGATGTCCGTCGAGCTGATGCTCAACGCGGCGAACCTCAGCCTGGTCGGTTTCGCCCGCGAAATGGCTCACGAGCCCGGCGCCGCCGACGGCGGCCAGGCCATGGTCCTGATGGCCATGGCGGTCGCGGCCGCCGAGGTCGCAGTTGGTCTGTCGATCTTGATCGCCCTCTTCCGCCACGTGCGCTCGGTCAGCGTGGACCACCCTCAGACCGCGACCCTGCGGGACTGACGAGGTAGCGACGTGTATCCCCTCCCCGTCTCTTGGCTCCCGGTGATCATCCTGATCCCCTTCTTGGGAGCCCTCCTGAACGGACTCTTCGGGCGCCGCCTGGGCAAGGGCTTCGTCAAGCTCGTGGGCGTCGCCGCCCCCGCGCTGGCCTTCGTGCTCACCGCGGCCACCTTCTTCGGGCTGCAGTCCGCCGACCACGGCGCGATCGTGCTCGAGGGCGGCGAGCGCGCGCTCAAGCGCGCCACCCGTGACCTCGAGCGCATGCAGGCGAGCGGCGCCGGCCAGAGCGACACCCTGCGGGTGCTCGACAAGCGCCCTCAGCCGCGCAACAGCCAGCCCGGCGCGACCACCTACGGCGTGCGCGTCAAGAACGTGACCGTCGAGGACCCCCGGATCCAGCAGGTCCTCCAGACCTACGGCGTCCAGGCGGTCTCGACCAACCACGCGCCGCGCAGCTACACCGCCAACCTCGGCGAGTGGATCCACGTCGGCAACTTCAAGGTGGACTTCAAGTTCACCGTCGACCGGCTCTCGGTGGTCCTGATGCTCGTGATCACGGGCGTCGGCTTCCTGATCCACCTCTACTCGACCGGCTACATGGGGCACGAGCCGACGGGCACCTTCGCCCGCTACTTCTGCTACCTGAACCTCTTCGTGGCCTCGATGCTGATCCTGGTCATGGGAGGGAACCTCCTCTTACTCTTCGTTGGCTGGGAGGGGGTGGGGCTCTGCTCCTACCTCCTGATCGGCTTCGAATACGACGACCCCAGCAAGTCGGCCTGCGGCACCAAGGCCTTCGTCGTCAACCGAATCGGTGACGTGGGCTTCGTGCTCGGCATGTTCTGCCTGCTGGGCGCCATGCACCTCGGCGGCGCGACGGACCTCAGCCTCGACTTCGCCAAGCTCAACGCCCTGGGCGCGGGTCAGACCGCGCTGGTCGGGGCCGGCTGCCTGCTGCTCTTCATCGGCTGCACCGGCAAGAGCGCGCAGATCCCGCTTCACATTTGGCTCCCTGACGCCATGGCCGGTCCGACCCCGGTCTCGGCCCTGATCCACGCGGCGACCATGGTCACCGCGGGTATCTACCTGATCTGCCGCCTGAGCGGCGTGTTCGGGGGCGCCATGGTGTTCGGCGTGCCCGTGCTGGGGATCGTGGCGGTCGTGGGCGCCCTGACCGCGTTCTTCGCGGGCGCGGCGGCGATCGGCCAGGACGACATCAAGAGCGTGCTCGCCTACTCGACCGTCAGCCAGCTGGGCTACATGTTCGTGGGCGTCGGCTCGCTCGCCATGGGCGCGGCCGTGTTCCACCTCGTGACCCACGCCTTCTTCAAGGCCGTGCTCTTCCTGGGCGCCGGCGCGGTGATCCACGCCACGCACACCCAGAGCATGCGGCGCATGGGCGGGCTCCGGCTCTACATGCCGACCACCCACGCGGCCATGGTCATGGGAGCGGCGGCGCTGGCGGGCTTCCCGCTCTTCGCCGGCTTCTTCTCCAAGGACATGATCCTGTTCCAGACGCTCCTGCGGGCCAAGCACGCCGGCGCGAGCCAGATGATCTGGTGGGGGATCTACGGCCTGAGCCTGTTCACGGGCTTCCTGACCGCGGTCTACTCGACCCGCCTGATCAGCATGACCTTCTGGGGCGAGTATCGCGGCGGCGGTCACCCGCACCCGGCGCCGCCCTCCATGGGCGCCCCGCTGATCGTGCTGGGGATCCTCTCGATCGTGGGCGGCGTCCTCGGCCTGCCGGCGATCATTCACGCCCTCGAGCCGGTGGCCGACTGGCTGCCGCACTACCTCGACGGCGTCTGGCCGACCGTCCACCACGGCCTGAGCGAGGTGGCCGGACGTCCTCAGCCGCACACCGAGGCCTTCACCTACCTCGAGCGGGTGGGCCTCGTGCTCGGCGCGGGCGCCGCGCTCGCCGGCGTCGGGATCGGCTACCACTTCTGGGGCGCCAAGCCGCCCAGCCGGATCCCCTGGGAGAGCCAGGTCACCGGCCAGATGGCGGGCCTCCGCCGGCTGCTGGCCAACGCCTGGTACTACGACGAGGTGATCAACAAGCGCTTCTTCCAGCCGGTCACCAAGTACATCTCGGGGCTCCTCTGGGAGCACGTCGACGACGCCGCGATCGATCGCGGACTCGTCGACGGCACCGGCCGGGTCGCCGTTCAGCTCTCGCTCTTCGCTCGCGTGTTCCAGACGGGACGGATCGCTCGCTACGCCAGCTACTTCGTGCTGGGCGTGATCCTGATCCTCGTCTCGAGCCACGCCTTGCCAGCCCTGTTCCGTGCCATGGCGGGTTCCGCCGCCGGCGCGCACTGAGAAGGAACGAGCCGTGCAGTTCCCATTCCTCGAAGCCTCGATCCTGCTGCCGCTAGCAGGCGCTGTGCTGATCGGCCTGGCCGTCCCTCGTGAGGACGAAGGCGCGATCCGCGGCGCGACGCTGGCGACCACGATCGTGACCTTCCTGATCAGCTTGCCGCTGTTCTTCCAGTTCGACGTCGCCGCGGGCGGGTTCCAGTTCGAGCGTCAGGCTCCCTGGCTGGACTCCTTCGGCGCGACCTTCCACCTGGGCGTGGACGGGATCAGCCTCCTGCTGGTGATCCTGACCACGTTCCTGATGCCGCTCACGATCCTCTGCTCGTGGCGCGGGATCACCGATAAGGTCAAGAGCTTCCACGTGGCGCTCCTCGTGCTCGAGGCCGCCATGGTCGGCGTGTTCGCGGCCCGCGACCTGCTGCTCTTCTTCCTCTTCTTCGAGATCATGCTCGCGCCGATGTTCCTGTTGATCGGCGTCTGGGGCAGCACCGATCGAATCCGCGCCGCGCTGAAGTTCTTCATCTACACCGCGGTCGGCTCGCTGCTGATGTTCGCGGCGATCGCCTACGTCTACGTGATGGCGGGCAGCTTCGACATGGACGTGATCACGGCCGCGCTGGCCGCCAGCCGCGCGGACGGGACCCTGGTCGCCACGACCCAGTTCTGGCTCTGCCTGGCCTTCGTGATCGCCTTCGCGATCAAGGTGCCGGTGTTCCCGGTTCACACCTGGCTGCCCCACGCGCACGTGCAGGCCCCCACGGCTGGCTCGGTGATCCTGGCGGCGGTCATGCTGAAGATCGGCGGCTACGGCTTCCTGCGCTTCTGCCTGCCCTGGTTCCCCGAGGGCGTGACCCACTCGGCCACGGTGCCGCTCCTGGGCGCGCTGCCCTCGATCGCGACGACCATGGCCTGGCTGGGCGCGATCGGCGTGATCTACGGCGCGTTGATGGCGCTGGCCCAGACGGACCTCAAGCGCCTGATCGCCTACTCCTCGATCAGCCACCTCGGCCTGGTCGTGGTCGGTATCTTCGCGGCGCTGGCCAGCAGCCAGGGCCTGCAGTGGACCCAGGGGATCCTGAGTGAGCCGGTGGCCGCCAAGATCACCCAGGGGCACACCCGCGCGGTGGTCGGCTCGATCTTCCAAATGATCGCGCACGGCCTCTCGACCGGCGCGCTCTTCTTCCTGGTCGGCGCGATCTACGACCGTCGCCACACCAAGGAGATCGCGGCCCTGGGCGGCCTGGCCACCCCGGCGCCGCGCATGGCCACCGCCTTCGTGATGGCCACCCTGGCCTCGGTCGCGCTGCCCTCTACGGCGGGCTTCGTGGGCGAGATCCTGATCCTGTTGGGCGTGTTCGAGACCTCGCCGATCTTCGCCGTGCTGGGTATCAGCGGCATGGTGCTGGGCGTCGTCTACATGCTCTACGCGATCCAGCGCGTGTTCTTTGGTCCCACCGAGGGGCCGAACAAGGACGTCGAGGACCTGGACCGAATCGAGATCACCGGCCTGGTGCCGCTGATCGGGTTCGGCTTCATCCTCGGCCTCGTCCCCGGACCCTTCCTCTCGCGCCTCGAGCCGGCCGTTCAGGCGCTCGTCAAGACCTACGGGGGTTAGAGCGTGGAGCCCATGACCAAGCCGGCCTTCGAGCTGGCCCAATTCCTGCACCTGCTCCCGATCGCCATTCCGGCGGCCTTCGGCGTGGTGGTCCTGATCCTGGACCTCTACCTGAAGCGGGGCGGCTCCAAGACGCCGCTGGCGCTCATGACCGCGCTGGCCTGCGGCCTCTCGGCCTTCTCGGCCCGGGCGCTGTGGAGCGGCCTGGCCGAGACCCAGGTCCTCGGCGGCGCCCTCTCGGTCTCCGCCTTCGGCGGGTCCCTGGCGCTGGCCGTGTTGGCCGGCACCTTCCTGATCGGGATGGCCGTCGCGCACCACGGCCAGTCGGCCGAGGGCGGGGTGGAGCAAGGTCGCTCGCTCGCCCACGGTGAGCTCTACGGCCTGCTGCTCTTCGCCACCAGCGGCATGCTGGCCCTGATCGTCGCCAACGACCTGGTCACCTTCTTCGTGGCCGTCGAGACGCTCTCGATCGCGGTCTACGCGATGACGGGCCTCGACCGGCGCCAGCCGCGCTCGGCCGAGGGCGCCATGAAGTACTTCGTGCTCGGCGCCTTCTCGGCGGGCTTCCTGCTCTACGGCCTGAGTCTGATCTACGGCGCGACGCACACCATGCAGCTCGACGAGATCGCGCGCGCGCAGATCGCGCCGGGGAGCCTGCCTCTGGCCACGACCGGCGGCATGCTGATCCTGGTCGGCCTGCTGTTCAAGGTCGGCGCGGTGCCCTTCCACGCCTGGGTCCCCGACGCCTACGAGGGCGCCCCCAGCCCCGTCACCGGCTTCATGTCGGTCGGCGTCAAGGTGGCGGCCTTCGCGGCCCTGCTGCGGATCGCCCAGGCGCTCGGCGCCTGCGGGGCGCTGGGCGAGGGCGGCGTCTGGATCGTGTGGGTGATCGCGGCGATCACGCTGATCGCCGGTAACGCGGGCGCGCTGACTCAGCGCAACCCGCGCCGTCTGCTGGCTTACTCGGGTATCGCGCACACCGGCTACCTGCTGGTGGGCGTGGTGGCCTTCCTGCGCCAGTTCAGCGGCCACGCCAGCGTCGGCCCCGACCAGCTGCACCTCGCGGCCCAGGACGCGACCGGCGGCGTGATCTTCTATCTGATCGCCTACGCCTTCGCGAACGCGGGCGCCTTCGCCGTGATCTGCCACCTCGAGCGCCGCGGGGAGGACGTCGACAACCTGAGCGACCTCGCCGGCCTGGGTCACACCCAGCCGCGCGCGGCCTTGATCATGACGATCTGCCTGCTCTCGCTGGCCGGTATCCCCGGCACGGCGGGCTTCCTGGGCAAGCTCTGGGTGTTCCGCGCGGGCATCGCCACCGGCGACGTCGGCCTGGTCGTCCTGGCCCTGATGGCCAGCGCGATCTCGCTCTACTACTACCTGAGCGTGGTCGTGACGATGTACATGAAGGACCCCCAGGTCGGGACCGCGGGCGCCAGCCCGGAGGACCCCAAGCGCTGGTGCTCGAAGCTCTCGATCGCCCTGGCGGGGATCATGACGATCGTGCTCGGCGTCTACCCGAACTTCCCGGTCGCCAAGCTCCTCGACGTGGTGCTGACCGGCGCCCAGGGCTTCGTCCGCTAGCGAAGGCCTCGACGAGTTCGAACACTCAGGAGCTGTCGCTGCGGCGACAGCTCCTGTCGTTTCCAACCCTCTGGCGGGAGAGCTTCCCTGAGCGTCTTGCTCGTCCTGATCGGCCTGGCCGTCGCCGGCGCGTTGGGCTTCAACTCCCGCCTGCGCGCCTCGAGCGCCTGGAAGGCGACCGTCACGCCCCTCTCCTCGATCATGGGGAGCGGCTTCCTGGTCTCAGCGCCGCTGGTGGCCTCCGTCACCGGGCCGTGGGCGCCCCTGGCCATGGGAGGGCTGCTGCTGATGGCCTTCGCGCTGGGGGCCATGATCCGCTTCAACATTCGCTACGCGGAGTCCCTCCTCGCGGAGGCCGGCGATGAGGAGGCCAGCGAGGAGGCCAGCGACGAGGAGGCCAGCGACGAGGACGCCAGCGCGCTCGCGACCCTCGAGCACCGCCTCCACGCCGGGCACGCGCTGCGAACCATGGCCCACTGGGCGGCGCCGAGGACGCTGGCCGCCCGGACGGAGCAGCTCTCCCACCTGGTCCTGGCGGCGGCCTACGTGGTCTCGGTGTCCTACTACCTCCAGCTCCTCTCGGCCTTCGTGCTCGACCGCTTCGGGCTGCACGATCCCCTCTACAACCGCGTCGCGACGAGCGGGGTCCTGGTCGTGATCACCGTGATCGGCGGGCTGTGGGGGCTGCGGGCGCTGGAGAAGGTCGAGACCTACGCGGTCAGCCTCAACCTGGGCACGATCGTGGCCCTCCTCGTGGGGCTGCTCCTCTACGCGGGCTCGCAGGTCTATCAGGGCAGCTTCGCCCTGCCCCGCGCTCCGAGCGAGGTCGACCCGCTCCGCTCGCTGCGGGTCATGATGGGCCTCTTGATCGTGGTGCAGGGCTTCGAGACCTCGCGCTTCCTGGGGGAGGAGCACAGCGTCGAGGAGCGCGTGCGCACCATGCGAAACGCTCAGTTGATCGCGAGCGGGATCTACCTGACCTTCGTGACGCTGATGCTGCCCCTGCTTCAGGGGGACCTTCAGGCGGAGGTCACCGCCGTGGTCCGCCTGGTCGCTCCGGTCGCGGCGGTCCTGCCGGTGTTGATCGTGATCGCCGCCGTCGGGAGTCAGTTCTCGGCCTCGGTCGCCGACGACGCTGGCTGCGCGGGCCTGCTCGGCACGATCTTTGGCGACCGCCTCTCCCCCCGCTGGAGCTACCTGGGGATCGGCCTCTGCGCGATCGCGTTGACCTGGCTGACCGACGTGGTCTCGGTGATCAGCCTCGCTTCACGGGCCTTCGCGCTCTTCTACGCGCTGCAGTGCGCCGTGACCGCGATCACGGCCTACACCAACGAGGGCGCCCGGCATCGGCGCCTCTACCTGGTCGGCGGAGCGCTCTGCTCGCTGCTCGCCCTCGCGGTGACTCTGTTTGGAATCCCCGCCGAGTAGCTGCTCAACAGGCGTCGTCCTCGAAGGACCAGCCCTGCTCGGCGGGCTCTAGCTCGTCGAGGAAGGCCGCGGCCTGGGCGCGGATCGTGTCGCGCTCCTCGTCGTCCCAGCGGTCCCAGGTCTTGTAGAGCATCTTGAGCCGGAAGTTGTCGCTCAGGCGCTCGCGGTGCCGCGCCATGAAGTTCCAGAACAGGAAGTTGAAGGGGCAGGCGTTCTCGCCCGTGCGCTTGCTGACCGCGTAGCGGCAGCCCTTGCAGTAGTCGGACATCTTGTTGACGTAGCTGGCCGAGGCGGCGTAGGGCTTGGTCGTGAAGGTGTCGTCGGCGTAGAGCGCCATGCCAGCCACGTTGGGCAGCTCGACCCACTCGTAGGCGTCCACGAAGCCGGCCCAGAACCAGTGGCTGAGCTGGATCGGCTCGACCTCGGCGAGGAGCGCGAAGTTGCCCAGGACCATCAGCCGCTGAATGTGGTGCGCGTAGCCGTGCTCGAGCACGCTGCCCGCGGCGTCCCGGAGGCAGGCCATGTCGGTCCGCTCGGGCTCCCAGTAGAAGCGCGGCAGCGGGCGGCGGGCGTCGAGCAGGTTGGCGCTCCGCAGCTCGGGCATTCGCAGCCAGTAGACGCCGCGAATGAACTCGCGCCAGCCGATCACCTGGCGCACGAAGCCCTCGACGGCGTTGAGGGGGGCGTCGCCGCGCTCGTAGGCCGCGAGCGCCTCTTCGACCACCTCGCGCGGGTGCAGGAGCGAGAGGTTGAGCGAGCTCGAGATCAGCGAGTGCCAGAGGAAGGCGTCGCCCCCGCGCATGCCGTCCTGGTAGTCGCCGAACTCGCCCAGGCGCTCGCTCACGAAGCCGTCGAGGACCTCGAGCGCCTGGGCGCGGGTCACGGGCCAGCGGAAGCCCTCGACCGAGCCCCAGCGGTCGCGCCAGCCGGCGACCTGGCTCATGACCTCGCGCGTGAGCTCGTCCGGCTCGAAGTAGGGAGCCGGCGGCGGCTGGACGCCCTTGGGGATCGACTTGCGGTTCTCGGCGTCGTAGCTCCACTTGCCGCCCACGGGCTTGCCCTCGCCGTCGAGCAGGAGGCCCAGCCGCTTGCGCATCCAGCGGTAGAAGGTGTCCATGCGGAGGGTCTTGGTCGCGTTCTTCTTGCGCTGCTGGCCGACCCAGCCGAACCACTCCTCGCGCGAGAGCAAGAAGTGGCCGCCCTCGCCGCCCGAGGGGTGGAGCACGAGCTCGAGCTCCTCGAGCGCCTCCTGGGTCAGCGCCTGGTCGAGGCTCCACTCGCGGGGGCGCATGGCGACGACCCGCTTGGCGCCGTGGCGCGCGGCGGCCGCGCGGATCCCCTCCACGTAGCTGGGCGCCTGGGCCAGGTCGACGGTGTAGCCAGCCGCCTCGAGCTCGGCCGCGAAGTGGCGGATCGCCGAGAGGACCAGGACCAGCTTCTGGCGGTGCCAGGGCAGGGCCTTGCCCTTGGCGACCGACTCGATCATGACCACCACCCCCTGGTCGGGGTCGGCGGGGACGCAGGGCAGCTCGCGGGCGAGGTCCCAGGGGCCGACGAAGTAGATCGTGTCGCTCATGCGCGAGGGAGGCTGGCAGCGGGGGGGAGCGGCGTCCAGGCGAAGGGGAGGAGGCACCAGGGGGTCACGACTTGAGCGACTGGAAAATTCCAGGCTCGGCGCCCACTCTGGGGTGTGCTCGATCACTCGCTCCAGGGTTCGCACGATCCCAGCCAGGCGGCCTTCATTGGCCACCTGCGAATCGTGCGTCACCTGGGCAGCGGGACCATGGGCGACGTCTACCTGGCCCAGGACCCCCAGCGCAACAACGAGCTCTGCGCGGTCAAGGTCCTCAACGACAACTTCGCCAGCGACGAGGAGGCCAACGCGCGCTTCCAGCGCGAGGTCGAGACCCAGGCCCGCGTCAGCGGGCACCCCGGGATCGTCAAGATCTTCCACGCCGGGCGGACCCCCAAGGGGCGGCCCTACTTCGCGATGGAGGTGATCAGCGGGGTCTCCTTCGAGGAGTGGCTCAAGCAGGGGCTCGGGCCGCAGCAGAGCGTGGGGGTGATCGCCCAGGCCGCGGCGGCGCTGGCCTTCGCTCACGAGCAAGGGCTCGTCCACCGCGACGTGAAGCCCGAGAAC